>JAAYDB010000023.1 GCA_012729475.1 Bacteroidota bacterium | reverse complement strand
TTCCTGTTGTGGAACATACATACGCCAGTCGAGGGTAAGACTGTTTTGGTTGACAGGAAGAATATTTTCAAGATTACTGAAGGTAACATCAAGAAGGACATTGTATTTATCAGGTTCAAGAGTATATGTATATTCTATATATCTGTTACTGTCAGCATTCAGTCGGAGGATAACACTGACAGGATTTTTTTCGACTGAATAGGAACGAATATCTGAAACTGGCTCAAAATAAAGGTTATTTGTCTGAATAGCTTTATTGTCTGCCGTGAAGAAATTAAAACCAAATACTGTTGAGTCGCCTGAAAATAATATCAGAGGTCTTGAATCATGTGTTACATAATTCTTAAGACGGGCAGAATACACTCTCCCCCCTTTTGTTGATATTTTTAATTCAAGAAGGTTGTTTTCAAGGGTAATGAAATCATTCTGGCCTGTAGCGGCATTGGCAAAAACACCATATTGCCCGGGATCAGAATACGATGAAGGTTTTTTCTGAGATTGAGTTTGAGATTGAGATTGATGAGTAACAGACAGATCTGTTTTTAAAGAATCTTCAGGCTGAATATCTTCTGTAATTCCCAGATCAACATTCAGATCATTAATTTTCTTCAACACTTCAGGATCATTCGGTTTAAATCTGAGAGCGTTGACATATTCAGTTCTTGCTCTTTCAAGATTTCCGTTCCCAATTTCCGTTTCCGCAGCAGCAACTGCTTCCTCGAATCCTTTATTTAACCGGTTATTATTATAGATGCTGAAACCTATAAATATTAAAAAAATAAGAATTAAACCGGTTATAGTATTTTTATCCATTATATAAAATATGATATTCCACTTCTAATTAATTATCTGATAATATATTGTTTATAGAAGCTCTTATAAACTGTACAAACAGAGGATGAGGTTTAAGGACTGTACTTCCATATTCTGGATGAAACTGTACTGCCACAAACCATCTGTGTTGTGGTATTTCAATAATCTCAAAAAGGCCTGATTCAGGATTTATACCAGTTGCTATCATGCCTCCTTTCCTGAATTCTTCTGTATAAACATTATTGAATTCATAACGATGTCTGTGCCGTTCCTCGATTTCACTCTTGCCATAGGCTTCAAAGGCTTTTGAATCTTTGCTGACCAGACAACGGAATCTACCCAGACGCATAGTTCCACCTTTATCTATTATACTTTTTTGTTCTTCCATCAGATCGATTACCGGGTACTTTGTTTTCCTGTCTATCTCGGTGGAATGAGCGCCATCCATATTAAGTACGTTCCTTGCAAATTCTATCACTGCGCACTGCATACCCAGACATATCCCAAGGAAAGGTATATTGTTTTCACGTGCATATTTAACAGCAGAAATTTTTCCGTCAATACCTCTGCTTCCGAAACCCGGGGCTACAAGAATACCATTAAGTTCTGCCAATTTACCAGACACATTTGAATCATTAATATCTTCAGAGTGAATCAGCTCAACATCTACCTTGCACTCATTGAATGATCCACTGTGGGTCAGGGCTTCCAGTATTGATTTATATGCATCCGGCAGTTCAACATATTTGCCAACAAGACCAACCCTTATTTTATGTTTTGGATGATACAGACGGTGTAAGAATTCTCTCCATTCTGTCAAAGGGGGTTCTGTATCCAGTGGCAGTCCGAGCTTTTTCAGTATGACCTGGTCGAGTTTTTCCTCAAGCATATTGAGTGGTACTTCATATATCGTGGGAACATCTACCGATTCAGCGACTGATTCTTCATCCACGTTACAAAAGAGAGCGACTTTTCTCTTTATATCAGTGTTGAGGTTTCTTTCAGTCCTTAAAACAAGTATGTCAGGCTGAATACCTTCTTCAAGAAGTTCTTTTACTGAATGTTGGGTTGGTTTGGTCTTGGATTCTCCTGTAGCAGCAAGAAAAGGCACAAGTGTCAGATGAATTACTATACAATTTTGTTGTCCAAGTTCCCATTTGAGCTGGCGAACAGCTTCAATATAGGGTAATGATTCGATATCACCGACAGTACCTCCTATTTCAGTCATTACAATATCAAACTTATTTCCCGAGCTTACCAGCTTTATTCTTCTTTTTATCTCATCGGTAATATGAGGTATTACCTGTACTGTTTTCCCGAGATAATCTCCTTTTCTTTCTTTTTCAATGACTGTCTGGTATATTCGTCCTGTTGTTACATTATTTGCCTGGCTGGTGGGGACATTAAGGAATCTCTCATAATGTCCCAGATCAAGATCAGTTTCGGCCCCGTCGAGAGTAACAAAACATTCTCCGTGTTCATAGGGGTTAAGTGTGCCTGGATCAATGTTTATATAAGGGTCAAGTTTCTGAATAGTTACAGAATAGCCTCTTGCCTGCAATAACATTGCAAGAGATGCTGCAAGAGTGCCTTTCCCCAAAGAAGAAGTAACTCCTCCCGTAACGAAAACAAAT
>JAAYDB010000131.1 GCA_012729475.1 Bacteroidota bacterium | reverse complement strand
TTTGTTCTGGTAAGCTGGAACCTGAAAAAATACAATACGCAGTTTCAGGAAAAAATTAATCTTCTGCACAAAGAAGCAGTTGCAGATAATCATAAAGTAATTTGCCTTTCTTCTGTTTCTGCCGGTGAAATAGAACAGTTCAAGTCTGATAATAATATTACTTACGATTTCTATATTACTGATCCAATAACACTTAAAACAATAATCAGGGCCAATCCGGGATTATTGATACTTCATAACGGGACAGTAATTTCAAAATGGAATGCAAGAGATTTTCCTGATTATGAAACTATCAGTATGAAATATCTCAAAAGATGAAACGAATGAAACTTACAGGAGCAGGAACTCACAAAAGGAAATGATTGTTCAATTCATGTAAGTTCCATACGGCCAATGAAATAATATTTTAAATTATCGTATGAAACAAATTGCTATAATAAGTGGAAAAGGAGGAACAGGTAAATCAAGTATCAGTGCCGGATTTGCTACTCTTAACTGGGATGTGATCATTGCCGACTGCGATGTTGATGCTGCAAATCTCTATCTGTTATTCTCCCCTTCTGTCGAAGAAGAACAGATATATGTAGCAGCACATAAAGCTGTCATTGATTACAATATATGCACAGGATGTGGCTTATGTGCAGAATACTGCCGCTTTGATGCCATTTCATATGATAAGAAAAAAGTTATTATATCAGAAGTCTCATGTGACGGCTGTTTTCTTTGTTCACATGTATGTCCGGAAAATGCCATCAGAATGATTCCCAATGACAAAAGCAGACTCTATTCCGGTTCTTTCCGCTTTGGTAAAATGGTATACGGGAAACTGGCCCCGGGAGAAGAAAACAGCGGCAAACTGGTTAATATGGTCAGACAAAAATCCATTGAAGTATCAGAAAAAAACAATATTGAAAATATTATCCTTGATGGCCCTCCAGGAATAGGTTGTCCGGTTATATCAACAATAACAGGTACAGATATGGTTATTATTGTTACTGAACCCACTATAACCGGACTGTCAGACATGCAAAGAGCCGTTGAAACTGTCAAGAAATTTGATCTCCCTGCTTCTGTTATAATCAATAAATCGGATCTTAATCCTGGCATGAGTTCTGTAATTCAGAAATGGTGCCATGATAATAATATCAAGGTAGCCGGTATTTTACCTTTTGATAAAAAAATGGTCGAATCAATGGTACAGGGAAAATCTATAACTGAATTTGAACCTGAAAACCCTATAAGTATTCAATTAAAAGAAATTTGGAATTCAATAATAAATGATTAAAAATTATGAGCAGTGATCTTTTTGAAAAACTTCCCATGGAGGGAGTTAAAAATATTATCGTTGTTGCATCAGGAAAAGGTGGTGTAGGTAAATCAACCGTAGCTGTCAATCTGGCAATAGCATTATCAAGGGAAGGCATGAATACAGCACTTGTTGATGCTGATATATTTGGCCCGTCAATACCCAGGATGCTTGGTATAGAAGATGCTCAGCCCGACGTTTCGGCTGTAGGTGATAAGGAAATATTCTTCCCTGTAAAAAAATACGGAATAAGTATTATTTCTGTCGGATTCTTCATTAACCGCAGCCAGTCTCTGATCTGGAGAGGCCCAATGGCCGGGAAAGCTGTTACCCAGTTGCTGGAAGATACCCAATGGGGTGATATTGACTATATGATCATTGATTTTCCTCCCGGAACAAGCGATATTCAGCTCACCACCGTACAAAAACTCAACCTTAACGGAGCAATCATTGTTACTACCCCCCAGGAAATAGCACTGAACGACGCAAGAAAAGCTGCTTCCATGTTCATGAATCCTGATCTGAAAGTTCCTTTATTAGGTGTAATAGAAAATATGTCGTGGTTTACTCCGGAAAAACACCCCGATGAAGTATATTATCTTTTTGGTAAAGGTGGAGGTCTAACACTTGCAAAAGAATTCGATACACAACTTCTTGGTCAAATACCTCTTGTAATGGAAGTGGGTGAATCTGCAGAACAGGGCCTGAGTGTCTTCAGCCAGAAAAATAAAAAAGTAGTGGATGCTTTTGAACAAATAGCAGAAAAAATAATCAATAATGATCCGGGGAAATAAGCTTTAAAAATTGAGTATATCTCCTGTCTTAACTTGTTTTATTCCAAAGATCTCATAAAAAGCAGCTAAGGCCGGCAGTTCTGTGCAGTGTGAAGGATAAATATGTTTTACATTATTTTTCTTTAGATATTCTATTGTCTCTTTGGTCTGATGATCTTTCTGTTTCAGATGGAAACCTCCCATTATACCATAGAGATCCTTAACACCCGTGACAGCCTTTGCATGCTCAAAAGTGTTAACTATCCCGGAATGTCCGCATCCTGTGATAATAAATAAACCCTCCTCCATAAGCAGAACCACACCACTGTCGTCCTGTACAAAATCGGGAGAGCCGTCTTCCAGTACAAAATTTGTTCTTTTCGATTCAAAATCAGTAACTCTGGGAATTTCTCCAAGAAAGACAATCTTTTCAGAGATTTTATAGGGTTCTGCAGAAAGAATCAGTTTAAAACGTTCCGATAATTCATCCTTTGATTTCTTTAATCCTATATTAACCTGATCATTCTTATGGTACCTTTTAATAAAACAACCCGGATGACATATAAGATTACCACCCTTAAGATTCGAAAGTCCATTCCCGTGATCGTAATGGCCATGGCTCAGAACTATGACGTTAATATCTGAAATATCAATACCCTTCTTTTCTGCATTCCTTATGAATACATTGGTCTGACCGGTATCAAACAATATTTTCTTGTTGTCATATTCTATAATATACGATAAGCCATGCTCTGCCAGAGTAAGAGACCCTGGCTGATTGTCTGTAAGTACTGATATTCTCATCTGACCTTTTAAGGCAAATTTAGTCAATATGACACTAATATGAACATTTGTTCGTTTAAAAATCTTCCAAATAACTGGTTAAATATTGTCCATGACCCGGAAATCAGGTTTGGCCGGAAGGTCCGTCATTTAACAGGATTATATTGTCTGAATCACATTTTTTACAGTTGTTTGCCGGTTCAGTGCTTGTCATTGTTTCATGGCAATCAGCACATCTGTACCAGTAATTATCCGTTATATATGTACCACCATGAATTAGAATTGCTTTCCCTTCAACAAAGGCTTTTGCTACGCTTTTTCTGGCTTTGTCATAGAGACGTGTGAAAGTGGGCCGGGAGATACTCATCCTTTTTGCAGCTTCTTCCTGTGTAAGATTTTCATAATCTGCCAGTCGTAAAGCCTCATATTCTTCATACAATAAATCTACCGATTCGAGATCTCTCAGAGGTATTCCAAAAGGTTTGAAGCCTTCCATTGCAGGCGGCATCTTAATTCTTCTGAATCTTCTTCTGTTTGGCATTTTAAAATCAGACTAATCCTCAACAGAGGTTATTTATTTGATCATATTACAAAGTTAATCACTTAATCCGTTTATTATTCATCCAGAAACAACATTAAGTACATGTTATTCATATTCTTCATCTTTGGTATAATTTATCTTTAAGATTTTGAAGATATCCACTACCAAAATAGGTATGAAAGATAATACAGCCACTATAATCCAGTGTCTTCCATCCATAACTGTCAGATGGAAGGCTTCTCTGACCGGTGCAATTAACAACACTATAAATGCCAGGCCTGCAGAAGCAGCTATAGCTCCTATCAGTGGTATGTTTTCAAGCGGACTTATGGCAAGTGATGATTTCTTGTTGGAATGAAGATTACGGACATGGACAAGTTGTGCAAACATAAGTGTAGCAAAAGCCATTGTCTGTCCAAGGATCAATCCTCCGTCGCGTAATCCGATCAAATATGCAGCCAGAGGAAGTGCTCCTATCATTACGCCCTGGTATACTACACGAAATATCAAACCTTTTGTCATTAAGCGTTTCTTCGATTTTCTGGGTTTTCTCATCATAATGTTATCTTCTGCCGGATCCATGCTCAGTGCCAGAGCGGGCAGACTATCGGTGACAAGATTTACCCAGAGTATATGTATCGGCAGGAGAGGCAGACCGAGGTTTAAAACAGATGTTATTAACAGAAGAAATATTTCTCCGACATTGGTTGACAGAAGAAACTGTATAGCTTTCAGGATATTATCATATATCCTTCGCCCTTCTTCCACTGCAGATACTATTGTTGCAAAATTATCGTCTGTAAGGACCATATCTGCTGCACCTTTAGCCACATCTGTTCCCACTATACCCATGGCAGCTCCTATATCGGCCTGTTTAAGGGCAGGAGCATCATTTACTCCGTCTCCCGTCATTGCCACCACTTCATCATGGCTCTGCCAGGCCTTTACTATCCGCACTTTATGTTCAGGAGCAACTCTCGCATATACAGAATATTCTGCGATATTATTTCTCAAATCTTCCTCACTAAGTTTTTCCAGTTCTGTTCCTGTTATAGCTTTGTCGCCGGTTCTGAAAATACCTATCTGTTTTGCTATGGCCAGAGCTGTAGTCTTATGATCGCCGGTTATCATCACAGGCCTTATACCAGCAGTATTACATTTTTCTACTGCTTTAACGGCTTCCGGACGTGCCGGATCAATCATTCCAAGCAAGCCCATAAAAACCAGGTCTCTCTCAATTTCACCTATTCTAACATCCCCGGGAGCATCAAGAAGGTCCCTGTAAGCCATAGCAAGTACGCGGAGAGCTGAATTAGCCATTTCTTCATTAGCTTTACGGATCAGCTCCATATCTTTATTATCAAGAGAACGGATCTCTCCCCTGACATTTATTTTGTCGCAAACACTTAAAACTTCATCCAGGCCTCCCTTAACATTTATCCTGGTATTATTTTCAGATAACTTATTAACAGTGGTCATCCGCTTTCTTTCCGAATCAAAAGGAATTTCCGTTATTCTGGGATGTTCTTTTTCTGCATCATCCTTATGAACTCCGTACAGAATACCAAAATCGAGCAATGCAGTTTCTGTAGGATCTCCGGTAAAATCGATTCCGCCATCTTCATTAATTCGCGACCGTGCATCAGCACACAAAACAGCTATTGACAATAACCGGCTTTCTTCATCATCCAGGACACTGGCCGGATTAGCCCTGTTTATCCTGTCTCTTTTATGATTGACATAAGCTTCAACAACGGTCATTTTATTCTGAGTGAGTGTCCCTGTCTTATCAGAACATATCACCGTAGCACTACCCAGAGTCTCAACAGAAGGTAAGGTACGTATAATAGCATTCTTTTTAACCATCCTCTGGACACCTATTGCAAGGACAATAGTTGAAACTGCCGGCAGACCTTCAGGAATAGCTGCAACAGCCAGACTAACAGCAGTCATGAACATTTGTAATACGGAATTGCCATACAGTACTCCCACAGTAAAGATCACTGCACAGATTACCAGTGCTGCAATACCCAGAATTTTCCCCAACTGTTCAAGTCTTTTGCTCATTGGCGTTTCAGTATCTACAGTCTGCTGTAACAAATTGGCTATCTTACCTACCTCTGTCTTCATACCCGTGGCCACAACAATACCACGTCCACGTCCATAGGTAACTATACCTGTCGAAAAAGCCATATTAACCCTGTCGCCCAGTGGAACATCTTCCATATCAAGTATTTCAGTTTGTTTTTCAACAGGTACTGATTCTCCTGTGAGAGATGATTCCTGCACTTTCAGATTAATGGCTTCCATAAGCCTAAGATCTGCAGGAATAAGAGATCCCGTTTCAAGAATGACTATATCTCCCGGAACAAGTTCTTTTGTTGGTACTTCCATTATCATCCCGTCCCTTAACACTTTTGCTTCAGGAGAAGCCATATTCTTTAGAGCTTCAAGAGAAGATTCTGCTTTTCTTTCCTGATAAGCACCTACCAGAGCATTTAATATAAGTATCCCTAAAATTACAAATGCATCAAGAAGCCCCTCCCCTTCCATTATTCCAACCACTCCTGAAATAAGAGCTGCAATCAGAAGAATTATTATCATAAAACTCTTAAACTGGGCAAAGAACATCTGAAGAAAGGTTTTTTTGCTCTTTGCATCCAGTTTGTTATATCCGTATTCTCTTAGTCTGTTTTTAACCTCATCCTGGGAAAGACCTGCAGAATCATTGGTTTTAAGATCTGTCAGGATATCTTTTATTTCTTTGGCGAAATAATTAGTCATAGTAATTGCATTATTTAATATTCAGAATCAGGAGGTTTTTCTTACACAATTATAACTATTTTTATGATACTCCCATTTTCCATTTTAAAAACATTAAATGATCACCTGGTATTTTACAGATATCCCAACCTATTGCCTGTAATCTCATGCATCAGAAGAATATGAGGATGTAATGCCCGGAGTAAATAACTTAAAATATCAATATACAAACCCATGTTTATATCATGGTCAGATTGCATCCATTGAGGAATTTTTCTATGATTGCGGAAATACCTTCAGACTCCTGTACCGTCAGCATTGTTGATTCCCGTTCTTTTCCATTGATAAGTCTCACAAATTCCGAGAGTTCATATCTTAAGCCATCGCCTTCAAAAGCGAAGGAGAATTGTTTATTTTTATTAAAATCCTCAAATCTAACTTCAAAAAACTCTGTTTTCCACCAGGGAGCCGGAACATAAATATATCCTTTTGTTCCCGAGATAATCAGATCGCCCTCTGATTTAACTCCAAGGCCAACTTTACCGGTAAAAATTCCTTCACGATATACAAGTACAATTTTTGTGAAAAGATCTATTTTTTCTTTTTCATCAAAGAAGGAATAGAACATAATATCTTTATAAGCGAGTCCGAACAGTTTAACTGCCGGTAAAAGAATGTAAGAACTTAATTCGGTCATACTGCCTCCTGCCATACTCTTCTTAAGTTCACGTACTGGACCTTCAACAAGTTTTGTAAAAGTGGCATCTATATTCTTGATTTTCCCTATAAATCCACTTTCAGCTATTTTTATTAGCTCTAAAAAACCCGGAGAATAAGCTGTTTTAACAGCCTCCAGTAAGACAAGCCTCTTTTTCAATGCCAGGTTGTAAAGTTCTGAAGCTTCAACAGCAGATAGTGTAAGAGGCTTTTCACACAGAACATGTTTACCCTTTTCCAGAGCTTTTTTTGTATATTCAAAATGAGTCAGATGAGGAGTGGCTATATAAACTGCATCAATAATGTTAAGAAACCTGTCATAATTACTTTCGTAAAAAGACAAGCCATGAGATTCTTTAAATTTTTTTAAATTCTCCTGGTCACTTGCAAGTCCGAAAACACCTGTAAGGTCAACATCATTAACAAATACTGATTCTTCAACAAAGCGTGTGGCAATCCTTCCGTATCCAGCCATGCCCAGTTTAATTTTTCTCTTTTTCTGCGACTGTGTTCTTTTTTCTGTTAAAGATTCAGACATAATTTCTGTCAGGTATATTTTTGTTAATCTGTTATTTTTTAGCGGGAAATCGGTTCTGATAAAATGATTTTTTTCAGCCAAATAATTTCCAGCCCAAAAGCATTTCGGTTGCAAGATAACCAAAGTATAGTCCAAAAAAGCAAAGTACAATACCAAGACTCTTTACAAATAAAGACAGGTAACGGATATTTATCTTTTTGCGAAAATGACCTAAAAACATTGCCAGAAAATAAAACCATATTATGCTTCCGGTGGCAATGAAAAATGCATATATTAAACTGATTATCAGATGAAAGTATTTAGGAAATTCCGCATTAACAGTTGGCTTTTGCTTTATCATTCTGTTCTCTTCCATAAAATAATTATCATTTGTCAGATCTTTTAGTTCGTCTGCCGCACTACTGTTCAGGCTGCTTATTTCTTTTACACTCTGATTTACGAAATTATCCAGTTCACCTGTACTGAAACCAAGGGATGATACAAAGGAAATTACAAGAAAAGTAGATGTAAGCCAACCAAAAAAAAGTGTCGGATTCATAAAATTTATAATGCAACCAGTATAAAATCCGCCCTTTTCCATCTTTTTTACTTTAACTGATATATTAGTTTTATCTTCAATATGTTCAATATCAAATTTTGTCCTGAAGATTACTATTCCGAGAATAAACAGGAATACTGAACAGAAACAGAACAGATAAGGAATTGCAGGTTTATAATAAGGATACAGTTTTGTGAGACCATAAACTGCAAAGAAAACATAAGTAAATGTTGCCAGAGAAGCGCCTGTATTTACTTTGTTACAATAGCTTATCCTGCCTTTCAGGGCATTTGTAGTAATGAGTATGCTTATAGGTCCGGCAATGGGCATAGAAAATATAATTCCTGCCAGTAAGCCTGCGACCGACATTGTAATAATACTCTCTGTCATTAAGTTTCCCGGTATATGGTTTAAAAATATGGATAAATATATTTGATAACGTTAATTTATACCTGCTGAATTAATATTAAAAATACGGGGAAAATACCAAAGAAAATTATATGAGTTCATGAATTAATAGTACTGTATGATTTATCAACCTGATGCTGGATTATCATCAGGATTACAGCGAGTATATTAAATACGGCTATTGTAACCCATAAAAAAATGTCAAAACGATTTAACAAAGTACAAACAATGAGAGTTGTTCTTGATGCGGATGGTCCCATAAGGACCCAGAATCTTATCAATACATTGTTTTTTTTATAGTATTCATCATGCGGAACATCCATAAATCCTGAAAGCAATTTTTTTGGAGTGAGGGTTCTTTGTAATCCGGAATAGATTAAGTAAAAATGAATTATATTTCTCTCAAACCATTTGTTTCTGTCATCTTTTAACCTTAAATACTCTTTTTTGAATTCTGCAATTTCATCATTTAAAGTGCTTCTGCGTTTTACTACTATATCCAGAAATCTCGTTCTGAAAAAATCAACAAGCATAGATTGTGCTATTACACTTACTCCTGAAACAATAAGCCATACAAGCATAGATGCTTTAACATTTTCATCACCGGAAAAGTGTATTGCCAATCCCACATAAACAGCCGTAACGACGATATAATCAGCAACTCCGTCAATTATTCTGCCTATATGTGATCCATTTTTTTTAAGCCGGGCCAATTGTCCGTCACTACAATCCATTACAATGAAAAGTCCGTACATAAGTGCACCTGCTTTCAGACTCCATGGATAACCATAAGCGTATAAAGATGCTGCAGACAGACCCGACAGAATAGCAACAAACGTAAGATTATCCGGTTTGATGTTTGTATTGTAAACAGCTTTTACTATAAGAAAAGCCAGTGGCCGGTAAAATACCAGATCAATATACTCCTCAACTGCAGGAAATTTCAGGGATTTTTTATAATCAGAGAACCAGTTCATTTATAATCTTTATTATCAGCTTTTATCAATTATTATATCAGGATTGTCATGTTTGTCTATCCTTTCTTTCATTTCCTGATAATTGGTAATGATCTGTTTCTTTAGTTTTGAACTGCTGACTCCTTTCCCATAAGGAAAATAGAAGACTTTAACTCCCAGTTCATTAAGATAATCATATTTCCCCGACCAATCATCACCTACAACAAAAATATCTATATGCAGTTTACTGACAATTTCGGTATGATCAAGTGATTTCTGGGGGATAACAATATCCGGATATTTCAGAGCCTCTATTATCTGTATTCTTTCCTCAAAAGGTATTATCGGAGGTTCTTTATATGAAGAGACCAGTTCGTCGGTACTGACTCCCACTATAAGAACATCTCCGAGGCCTCTGGCATATTTTATCATTTTCAGATGATTGCTGTGAAAAAGATCAAAAGTACCGGATGTATAAACAATTATTTGTCTCATTGTTTTCCTAATCTGATCTTATTACTGTAAACCGGTCTTTGCGAGCCTGAAAGGTTTAATATCGATATTATCCCATACTTTGTTAAGAATATAAGGTTCATCTTTCAGGAGATCGTCGAGTTCTGCCCTGTCTGCAACATCATAAAGAACCACAGACCCGATCATCTGTTCGTTATCATTCAGCATGGCCCCTCCAAAAAGGAATTTCCCTTCTTTTTTGGCTGAGGCAATTCGTGCCAGATGTTGTGGTCTGCTGTTTAATCTTCTTTCCGGTGCTCCGGAATCTGTACTGTCAAAAGCTATTAAAATAAATTGCATATTAGTTATAATTTAATTAGACAATCTTTATCAGAAAAATAAATGCTTATTAAAAACCATATTTTTTCAGTTCTTCAAATTTAATCAATTATTATTCGAAGCTATTCTTTATCACGGTCTTTGTAGTGATTAATACTAATTAAGTGGGTTTTTATTTTAATTGAATTTATATTTGTTATTATTATCCGGTTTATATATTTCCATGTTTCCGGATCATCGCAAGTATTTAATTTTACTTAAAAAATTGTTTAACTATGTCAGGTGAGACATACAGAACGGGTCTGGTCCTTAGTGGTGGCGGTGCGAGGGGGTTTGCTCATCTCGGTGTTCTTCAGGCTCTTAATGAGGCTGGCATATATCCTGATATTATTTCCGGTGCCAGTGCCGGAGCTCTTGCAGGTGTTATGTATTGTGACGGTTATAAACCCAAAGAGATTCTGAAAATAATGAAATCAGGCAGCAG
>JAAYDB010000181.1 GCA_012729475.1 Bacteroidota bacterium | reverse complement strand
TAAGAATAAGTCCAAAAGCCAGTATTGGCAAAAATGTACGTATTGGTGATAACACTGTAATATATGACAATGTGGTCATAGAAGATGATGTAACCATTGCCAATAATTGTATTATTGGAGAACCGCTTAACAGTTATTATTCAGATCCGGAATATAATAATCCTTCCACAACAATAGGAAAAGGCTCTCTTATCCGTAGTCATGCTATAATATATGCCGGCAACAGACTTGGAGAATATGTCTCAACCGGGCACAGAGTTACTCTTCGTGAGAACAATACAATAGGGCATCATACAGTTATAGGCACACTCTCTGATCTTCAGGGCAACCTTACAATTGGTCATTACTGCAGATTATACAGCAACGTACATATATCTGCCCTGTCGGTTCTGGGTAATTTCGTAGCTCTCTATCCATACGTTATGATGACCAATGACCCTTATCCGCCATCAGATGATCTTAAAGGAGCAGTTATAGGTGATTATACCCAGGTGGCAGCTCACAGTACAATATTGGCAGGGGTGAAAATTGGTCAGAATTGTCTTATAGGTGCCCTGAGTGTTGTATCGAAAAATGTTCCCGATTACTCCCTTGTAATGGGAGAACCTGCTGAACTCAAAATGGATGTCAGGAAATATGTTGTATTGGGAAAAGGACATCTCTATCCATGGATGAACAGGTTTTCAAGAGGTATGCCATGGGAAAAGACAGGATTTGAGCAGTGGATAGCAGGTAATAAATAGCAGGTAATAATGACAAGGGAAAAAGGCTGAAAAGTTTTAAAATTTTGTTAAATTAATAGATTGTTAATAAAAAGCTTGTAACTTTACATCCTCAATTTCAGAGGGGAATTAAATTACTTTTTTTAAAAAGAATTATAGTGGACGTAATAATATGGAATTTTCGTCGTAAGAATATTATGTTTGTGAATAAAGACTAAGGTTTCTGTATAGTAATATTATTGTATTGTATTGATGAAAAAGACTCTTACGCTGTTATTTATTGCGTTGTACCTGAATGCTTCAGCTACCACCTATTACATCAGCTCTTCAGGTAACGACTCAGCAAATGGCCTTTCGGAATCAACACCCTGGAAAACGATTTCAAAACTGAATTCTTCATTTTACATTATTAAACCCGGTGACAGAATACTCTTTAAAAGGGGAGACACATTTCATGGGACAATAAAAATCACGAAATCAGGAACATCAGCGTCCCCTATTTATTTTGGCGCCTATGGCACAGGAGATAAACCTATAATTACCGGCTTTACTACAATTTCCTCCTGGACTAATGTTGGCAGCGGTATTTATTCGGCTTCATTAACCTGCGAATCAAGTCCGGAAATGGTAACAATTGACGGCATACAATATGCAATGGGGAGGTGGCCAAACAGCAAAGTATGGCCTGAACCTCAGACATGGGCATCTATTGATTCGTATGTCGGAGTTACTTCTCTTACAGATGCTGAATTAGCTGAAACAGGTATAAACTGGGCAGGAGCAGAACTAGTGGTAAGGAATAGTAACCGTAACAGAATAAGCAGATATCCTGTTACTAATCACACAGGTAATACACTTGCATTTTCAGGAGGAAGCACCTCTTACCCTCTGGCAAAAGACTGGGGGTATTTCGTTCAGAATGATAAAAGGACACTTGATGAATTTGGTGAATGGTATTATGATACAAAGACATCGACTTTTTATATGTATTTCGGCTCTGAAAATCCTGCCAGTTATTCTGTTGAAGTAACAACAATTAATGCTTTAATCAGACTTGAGAGAGGTATTACTAATATTCAGATTGAGAATTTATCACTTAAGGGATCAAATAATACTGCAGTTTATGGTTTAGGATATAATCACAACAGTAAAATCGAAAACTGTAATATTAGTTTATGCGGACATAATGGAATTTATACTTTTGAATCAAAAGATTTAAAAATAAATGGCTGCACTATCGACAATTGCAATGACAATGCAATTTCCCTGAAAGACAATTGTGAAAATACTTATATCGGAAATAATGAAATAAAAAATACCGGCCTATTCCCCGGTATTGGAAAGGGACTCTGGGAAAGCGCTAAAGCAATTTACCTCAGGGGAACTGATGACGCCATTATTGAATACAATAAAATCAGGAATTCAGGTTATAGCGCGATACATTTTTCGGGCAATAATGTAATTGTAAGGAATAATTTTATAGACACCTTCAGTTTCATTAAAGAGGACTGTGGAGGAATACAATATTCCAGTGGATCCGCTTTTTCGAATATGCAAGTTATGAATAATATAGTCTTAAATGGACTTGGATCGCCCGGTGGCATGCCAAACGGGACCACTCACTGGGTGGTTGGAATAGAACTTGATTATTACACAACGGGAGGATTTGAAATCTCCAATAATACAGTGGCTAATATCAAGCACACAGCAGGCATTCTAATTAGCGGCAGTCAAAATGTTGTTGTGATGAACAATACTGTGTTTGAGTGCACAAGCGGAGTCAGAATGCAGGAATTAGGAGGCACAGCTACTCCCACTCCTCCCAGAAATATTACGATGACCGGTAATATAATTTTTGCTAAAACCGTAACTAATATACCATTATCACTTTATTCCACTAAAAACGATCTGGATCAATTCGGTTCTTTCGATAATAATTACTACGCAAGACCATTAAACAATGCGAAACCAATCAGAACAGGAATCGGCGGTGTTGTAACTTCATTATCCCTCACTGATTGGCAGACACTTTCCGGAATGGACCTCAATTCCAGAATATCACCTATTGCTTTAACAGACACAGCAGATATTGATTTTTACTATAATGCAACAAGTTCTAACAAGCTTTTTACTCTCTCAAAGCCGATGATAGATATAAAAGGAACGAAATATCTAAGCTCAATCACTCTGGCACCCTTCACATCAGTTGTTCTGATGGCTGATCCTGATCCGATTAGTGCTCCCGAATATATCAGTTCATCATTTCCAACATATCCTACGCTTATGGTGATGAAATATAGCGAAACTCTGGCTAATATAGTACCGCCTGCTTCGGCTTTTTCTGTTATTGCCAATTCAGTTCCAAAAATAGTCAAGACAGTAATGATTTCCGGAAATACTGTAAGGTTATATCTTGAAGAAGGTATAGCTCCCGGGGATATTGTAACTGTTTCTTATTCAAAACCAGCAACTAATCCCTTACAGTCTGAAATGGGAATTCCCGCGGCATCTATAAGCAATAAGCCTGTTGACAATTATATTACAGGTTCAGGTCCGGAATACATTAGTTCCTCAATTCCGACCTATCCTTCACTTATGGTTATGAAATACAGCGAAAACCTTGCAAACATAGTCCCGGCTCTTTCAGCTTTTACGGTACTAGTTAATTCAGTACCGAGAACAATTAAATCAGTGATTATTGACGGAGCAATGGTAAGGTTATATCTTGAAACCGGGGTAAAATATGGAGATATTGTTACTATTTCTTATACAAAACCAGAAACTAATCCATTGCAGTCTGCTCTGGGAATTACTGCAGCATCTATAAGCAATAAGCCTGTCGTCAATTGTATTACCGGTTCGCCTCCTGAATATATTAGTTCCTCAATTCCAACTTATCCTAACTTAATGGTAATGAATTATAACATTACTCTGGCTGATATTGTACCTCCTGCTTCGGCATTTACCGTAATGGCCAATTCTGTGCAGAAACCAGTCAAGACAGTGATGATTTCCGGAAAAACTGTCAGGCTATATCTTGAAGAAGGAGTCAATCCCGGGGATATTGTAACTGTTTCATATACAATACCAGGTACAAATCCACTCCAATCTGCTGAAGGCGGGCTGGCTGAATCAATAATCAATCAAATGGTAACTAATAAAATAACAGGTAGCCCTCCTGTTTATATTAGTTCAACAATACCTACATATCCTACAATAATGGTAATGAATTATGACGATACTCTGGCTGATATTGTCCCCCCTGCTTCGGCTTTCACTGTGATGGCTAATTCGGTCCAGAAACATGTAAAAACTGTAATGATCAAGGGGAACACTGTAAGGTTATATCTTATTGAAGGAGTAGCTCCAGGAGATTTTGTAACCGTTTCCTATTCAAAACCTGTCATAAATCCCCTACAGTCTCTTTCAGGTGGACTGGCTGTTTCAATAAGCAATCAGCCTGTAACTAATAATATATCCGATTCAAAATCAGGGAACACCGGTACTATTGCGGATGCTTACTTTGACCCTGTTGCTTTATCAGGATTTGTTTATGAAATAGATGCTTCTGTGATCAGTGATAAAGGTGACGGTTTACTATCCTTTGACTGGATTGCTCCACCTGGTGTAAATATTTCTTCAACAAGCGGTCCGAAGATCAGATATCTTTCACCGGTTGTTACAGGACAGGAGATTATTGAATTCACCTTAAGTATCAGTGATGGTTTTACAAAGCATATTAAAAACATCCCTATAAGCATTATGCCTTATAAACCTGAAATTGAAAAGGGAAGGATACTAGAAGTACTAGCCAGCAATTATAATTTGTCTGATTATCCCGATAATGTTACTGATAACAGTATTGCAACCAAATGGTCCGCAGCAGGTACCGATCAATGGCTTTGGCTTAAGCTTGCTGATCCGATGAAAATAAGCCATCTGAATATTGCATTTTTGACAGATCAGAAATATGAATCATATTTTGATATCTATGCTTCAAATGACAATTTGATGTGGGAACCTGTTCTCATGAAGGCTTCTTCCTGTAATTTCTCAGGAGCTAATCAGGTTTTTGATTTCCCGGCAAACAGGTCTGATAACGAATATTCCTTTTTAAAGTTGGTTTGTAATGGTAACGCGCTGGACAACTGGAACTATATTTCTGAAATAAATGTGTTCGGATCTATCAACAAGAACGCTACCGGCACATCTGTTGTATCAGTCTATCCTAATCCTGCCAGGGAATTTATAAATATTACTTTTAAGAAAGAAATTACAGGATCTCAAATTTTAAATATCTATGATTCTGCAGGGAAAATTTGTTTTACATGCCGGTTGGATAGTGGAATAAGTAACATTCAGATTCCGATAAGTTTTGATTCGGGCGTATATTATGTAAGGGTAGTATCAGGAAAGCTTATATTGTTCAGCCAAAAACTGGTTGTTATTAATTAAGGGGATCAATATTTGGAACGTTTTCGATATTTCCTTATTACAGTTATTCAATCAATTACACTCATACTGATTAGTTGATCCTTAACAATTAATAAGGATCAACTAATTATTCAGAAATGATATTCCTTTTTAATTTTTCCTTAATTACAAGCCAGATAAATCTCATATTTCCATATAAATATCTCTTCCACATCCTTCCAGGTTCCTGAAGGAAACGATAAAACCATTCCATCCCAAGTTTCTGGATCCACCTGGGTGCTCTTTGTTTAAATCCTGCAATGACGTCGAAGGTGCCTCCCACACCCATTGTGAAATTTACTTTATTCAGAATCTCTCTGTGTTCATACAAAAAAATTTCTTTTCGTGGAGAGGTTATAGCTACAAATAAAATCTGGGTACTTCTGCCTGCGATATCTTCAGCTATAGAATGTTCTTCTTCTTCTGAATAATATCCATTTCTGTACCCTGCAATAATTTCCGGTCCATATTCCTCTGTATAAAAGTCAACTATTTTTTTTACCACTTCCTCCCTGGCTCCAAAAAAGAAACACTTGTATTTGTTTTTATAGGCCAGCTTAACAAGTTCCTGCATCAGGTCAGCACCTGCAACTCTTTCAGGAATTCTTTCCCCAAGAAATCTTGAGGCCCAGACAATACTTTGACCATCTGCATTAATTATATCACAGGAAACGACTTTGTTAAATAGTTCCCGGTCTTTTTGCATCATTACGACCTTAGCGGCATTTATGACCACATGATTTATGTGATGATCATTTTTTATTGCCAGGTCAATCCTGTCAACAGTTTCCTGCATGGTCAAAGCATCTACAGGAATATTAAGAAAATTAATTCGACTCATTCCTACTTATAAATCGCTATTATTTCCTTTTTAAAACCTAACTTTTTGTTTACTATTATCTCGGCATCCGGAAATAATAGTTTCATCTCTTTTTCAGTAAGCAGATTCCAATCCGGATTAGTTTTCTTCACCCAGAATTTGTTCAAAAGATTAACCATCTTTACCTGTGTACGCCTATTAAAATAACTTACGAAAGGGAACCATGTATGAGCTTCAACCGGATAATATTTATGCGGTGTTTGCACATAGTATTTTTTTGAACATCTTTTAATCTCTGATGCAAAATGTTTTTGATATTCAAAACTTATATTGAAAAATTCCTCTGAGATACTATGTTCTGACCATAATTTATCTTTAGGGATAGTGACATGTTCAATAACAGAGTTACAAAATATGCAATCAATTTCTTTATCAGCAAAGGGTAACTTTTGATTTGATCCGTCAATTCTCATTATTTTATATCCCTTACTTTCGGCTACCCTTAATGCATTCTGGTCTATATCCGATATTATTATGTTGTAATTATTTAATTGTGATCCAAACCTGTCCATGTAACTACCAGTACCACCTCCCAGATCAAGAATAGTGTCGCCATGATTCAGCTTAATATTTTCAATAAAGAAATTAAACCTTTGCCATGCCCATTTATCGTGGTATTTTCCAAATATACGACCTAAGATATTCATTTTGCTTATTGTTTACATTTTAACCAACGATGTTAGAATGGTTATAATTCGTTCGGCAGTATGACCGTCCCATAGCTCAGGTCTGGAGGGTATCCGATTTAGCGACAGGACATTGAAATATTCATTTCTGATCCTTTCTATATTATTTCCAACAAGCACACTTGCACCACCATTCTCTCTCAATGTTACAGGTCGCTCGGTATTCCATCTCAGCGTAAGACAAGGTGTTCCCAGCACACAACATTCCTCCTGAAGGCCACCCGAATCGGTAAGCATCACTTTTGCTCCCATATTCAGACGAACCATCTCGTGATACACAACAGGTTCAAGTAGTATAAGCGAAGGTCGGTTAACTACATCGTTCCATAATCCGAATGTATCTAATTGTTTTCTTGCCCTTGGATGAATTACCCATATAAGAGGCTGATCCTTTGTTACTTCATCAAGCAGGAATCTTATCAGAGGCACAAAAGTTTCCTTTGAATCAACATTTGACGGCCTATGAAGAGTCATTAAAGCATATCCGGATCCGGCATGGATTTTCTTTGGTTGCCTTACACCATCGATAAGATTTGATTCAATGATTGAATTTATATCCAACTTTTCCGACCTCTCTCTGTTTGCTTCAAGTGTATCTATCATTATATTCCCAACAAAGGCTATCTTTTCTTCCGGTGTTCCTTCTTTTCTAAGATTATCAGAGGAAATCCGGTCGGGTGTGAATAGAAGATCTGATAATCTGTCTGTTACCAGGCGATTAATCTCTTCCGGCATTGTCATATCGCCAGATCGAAGACCGGCTTCAATATGACAAAGTTTTATATTCAGTTTTTTTGCGACCACCGAGCAAGCGAGAGTTGCATTGACATCACCAACAACAATTACCCAGTCGGGATTTTGTCCAAGAAGAACTTTTTCAAAAGCAACCATTGTATATCCGATCTGCTCAGCATGGCTTCCTGAACCAATTTCAAGATTGATATCAGGATCAGGAATATCAAGAGCCCTGAAAAACGCTTCAGACATCCTTACATCATAGTGCTGTCCGGTATGGACAAGTACGTGGGTGATTTTATTCTGACCTTCAACATTATATCTATCAATAGCCCTTATAAATGGGGCAATTTTCATAAAATTCGGTCTTGCACCTACTACTGTTAAGATTTTCATCAATGAATTATATCATTTTTAATAAATATTCGCTCAGCGCATAAAACATCCATGCCTGAGCCCATCGAATATATGGAGTTCTTAAAGTGAAAAACTTCCCTTTCTGAAAATAAAAATACCCAATTTCTGATTGCATATTTTCGATAGTCCATTTCAAAACTTTGTCCGCCAAATCTTTATATTCTTCAAATCTATCAAGCCTTGATAGAGTAATTATCAGCTGTGCCGGATTGTGTATATCAACCGGATAAAGTGAATTATTGAAATATTTTGAAACTCCGCTTTCAGTAAAAAATGTAGTTATATAATAGTCAAAACCTTTTCGAAGGTTTTCATTAAACCTGTAATCACCCGAATATTTCATATAGTCTGAAAGAGACTCAAGGTTGTATCCTGTATGGAAATTATCAATCCAACTATGAAAACCGTTTGAACCATAGCTCCATGAGCCGTCAGAATTCTGGTGATCACAGCAGAATATAACAGATCTTTCTGCAGCATCTAGTAATTCATTATTACGGGTTATGCTGTAGACCCTTGCCAGAAGGCGGCTGCCAAGGAATGAAGCATTATATACAACTGATGCATCGATAGGAGAATAGGAAAAGGCAAAATTCCCATTATCATCATATGTCCTGTTCAAATCTCTGATAATAAATTCACAAGAGCTATTTACTATCTCAAGAAGATCTTTCTCTCCTGTAATTTCGTAAGCATCTAGCAATGCGGAGCTTATAAAAGCAGTTGCGACGATTGTAGGAGTATTTTTTGGCATAAAAAAGGCCCTTGCCTGCCAGTCGAAATTATAGCCCCAGCAGTAGCCATTAAATCCAGCGGTTTTTGATGATCTGAGCATATTGACAAGATAATGAATTCTATCCAGAATTTCCTTTTGTATTCCTATCTCTTCACTGCCTGCTACCTGCTGATACCTGTAAATGTTGCAATACCCATTAAGGAATAATCCTGCTGCCTTGGGATTAAGTTCTTTTGGGACTAACATCAGACTGCGAAAATTGACAGGGCTTTTTTTAAACGCCTGAATCCATATCAATCTTGCTAAACGCGATATTTTCAAGGGAGTAGCCTGAAATACTTTTGAGTTAAGGCCATCATAGGGATCCCATCCAATAAAATTTTCAGATTCGCAATAGGTTTTGAGTGATTGAAGCGACTCTTTAAGTGATTTCTGCATGCAATTCATTAAGTGTAATAAATTTAAAAAGTCTCTCCCTGCTAATAGCCATCTCTATAAAATTCTTAAAATATTTTTCATTCTGCAGACTTTTTGGATGGCCAATAAGAACAAAACTATTTCGTGAACCTAATAGATTTTTCTCTATGTAGTTGAAATAATGACTATGTAATGATTTTGAAAACATACAAACATCCCAGGGAAAGGCTTCTTTTTGTAAAAGGAATTTTATTTTCTCAGTAAGAGTCGTCTTACTTATTTTTTCCTTTACAACGTAACTCATCTTTGTGTTCCTGTTGTTTAAGAAAGATTTTATTCTTGAAATGTTAAAGTACTTTCTCCAACGGACAACAGGAAGTGCAAAAACGGGGACCTCCAGAATCTCCTTATTTATTTTTGATGCTTTCCTGATATCTGTCTCATCTCCCCACCAATAATCCAAATCGACAGGGACATTCCTGTAATCAAACCTTGATAAGGGGCCTTCTTCAAAACCGCCTGGGTAAACTGAACTGTCTATCTTCATACCCAACTCTTTCATGGCAGTATATACGTTTTCTGAGGGAAAAATGTTATAACCGCCGGCTCTTAACGCTTTACAACGGTATTCAGGTAATACTTGTGTAACTAGTTTTTCAAGTTCTCCTTTGACATCACATAATAAATTATTTATACTGTAACTGCAACCGGAATAAAAATCTCCCAGACGCCAGTTATTAAAATCGAGATCCCATTTACTGTTTATATATCTGGCATTAAACCATTGAGGATGCACATGAAGTTGAATATCATTACCCATCAGTGCAATATTTTCTAGCTGATTTTTAATAGCTTCTACGGGACTGGTGGAATAACCCATTTTATTACCTCGGTCCCATTCTTCTTTTAGTTTTATATATTCCATTACCTCAAAGAAAAAGGTACATTTTATCCTGTACTCATCACAAATACTGAGTATCCGATTGGTAGGTTCAATTACATGGGTGAATACATCTCCGGAACCATCACCAAAAAGTTCATAATCAAAGGTGAGGATTAAATTCATGATATAAATTGAAATAATAATTTACCTTCATTTTCATACTTTAAAACTGTTTTGCGGTTTGAAAATAAACCATAATATTTAATCATTATTAATCCTACTTTATATCCTACTCTGTTGAGCGCCCTGATCGAAGGAATATTAGCCTTCCTTGCAGATGTAATAAAATAATTAATATCTGTAGGAGAATGCTCAATTTGAAAAGATTTCTGAGCAATATTAATACCCTGGTTTCTTACAGATTTATCAACAAATGAAGGACCAGTCCAGCTCATACCTTTAGCATGTTTAATCGGACACATACCGAAAGTCGGGATAAATCTGAGATGAGTCCATGTAAAAGAAACAGGTTTAGAATCTAAATACCCAACAATAGCATAACTGTCTCTGGATATCCATTTCTTATAATCAACTGTCTTTAACCGATTAAAATTAATTTCTTCTATATCTTCCAGCTTTTGTACAATTTTAAATTTAATTTCCGAGTTTTTGTAAGGTTGCTTATTGAAGTCTTTTTTCTCAAGATAAAAAAAAATTGTTTCTGATTTATAATATACAATTTTTCTGACATATGTCCAGCCATATGTGACAACTTCTTTTAAGCCACCACTTTTGAAATAAGTTAGTATCTTTTTAAACATTTTTATTTAAATAATTGATAAATGAAAGGTTTTAA
This sequence comes from Bacteroidota bacterium, assembly GCA_012729475.1. Classification (GTDB taxonomy): domain Bacteria; phylum Bacteroidota; class Bacteroidia; order Bacteroidales; family VadinHA17; genus LD21. Next base: position 28,028 of record JAAYDB010000181.1, on the reverse strand, counting down.
ATCATGCCAATCTAAAATGTCATATTTTGCTGTGAAAAACTGAAACAGGTTATTAAAATCCTTCGTCTGTAAGCGGGCTTTAATATCACGTGCTATGTTAATCCATGTTATTAATTGGGGATTCTCTATAATTTCCGGAGGGTTATTTATATTATTGTACAAAGCTGAAAGATTAGCAAATTTATGATTCAAAACGCTATGTAACCCGCAAGTGCGTGTGTTAATTTCAATAAAGTAAATTGTTTTATTTTTTTGGGAATACAAAAACTCCAATTCAGCAAATCCTTCATAGCCGGAACCTTTAAAAAACAGAGCAGCTTCATTAATAATCATTTTATTAACAGTTGCATCTTTTATTTCTTTCAAATAAGAGGTTATGCCGGAGATTAATCTCCGTTCCTGATTGCATATAAATGGACATCTGCCAATGTCGTTAATGAAATAATCCTGATAGGAAATATTAATGGCAGTATCATCGAAAATATATTCCTGAATCAGTATATGATTGTAATCTTCTTTTTTAATTTTTTCTATAAAAGTAAATAAATCTGGTTCCGAGTCAATTTTCTTTATTTTGAAAAAGAGCGGAATTTCATAGTTACGTTTCAGTATAACCGGAAAATTTAGTGTCCCTGTTTTATATTCAGACAGTAAAGAGTATTTGGCGCAATGAAGCCCTCGAGATTTAGCAAAATGATACATCTGGTCTTTATGAGCAAGAATTTGTAACAGAGACAAAGGACCTGACTGAACATTGCAAATTTCATATAATTCCTGATAATCAGTAAGAATTCTGGCCAGTAATTCTCCAGAAGTAATTATGCAGTTAATCTTCTCATGACTAGATTTTGTGATAAACAGAATTTGTCCTTTCAGGTCCTCGATATCTTTAAATATCCTTTTATTACCATATTTGCTATAATAGCCTACAGTTTTTTTTGAATTCGTAAATGCAATTACATGATGTCCTGCTTTTGAAAGTATTCTCAGCATTGATAAGCCCTGAGGCGTCAGACCGATTATTATGTAAGTACTCATAATTTAAAGAACTAAAGTCCGGATAGTATTCTTTCAAGATTCAGGGCAATATCTGAGGCCATAAAATGCTCTTTTGCATAGCGCATGTTATTTTCACATATTTCACTATACTTTTTACTGTTTTTAATAAGCTCTTCAATTTTTGCAGCATAATCGACCGGATCTAAACTTTCAATCATGTATCCCATTTTACCATTTTCAAAAAAGTCTATTAAACCACCAACTGGTCGTGTTATAACTGGCAATCCAAAAGCCATGGCTTCCAAGACCGATGTCGGCATACCTTCTGAATGTGTTGGCAAAATATACAGATCAGCGATTATGAATTCGTTCTTTAAATCCTCACCATAAAGAGGACCAGTAAAAATGATATTATTTATCCCTTCATCTTCAGCATAAGCTTTAGCCTGGTTCAGCATTTTTCCCGGGCCAACCACCCGCAATTTTAAATCCGGCCATTTTTTTTTCAATATTTTGAAAGCATCGATAGTTGTGAAAATACCCTTTGACTTTTCCACTCGTGCCAAAAATAATATGTTCTGTATTTCTTTCCTTTTTGTATTTCCATTAATACCTTCAATTAGCTTATCGTTTACTTTTGTTGTGGTCAGGTAAACAGGTGCCTTTATTCCCAGTTTTTCAAGATATCCTTTAAACTCTTGGGCCAGGACAAAGAATGCATCAGCTTTTTTCCATGCAGGATGGAATCTGATTACTCCATTGAAGATCTTTCCCAAATATTCTTTATCCCAGCCATGTATAAAAACAGCTGCTTTACAGGAAAAAAATTTGGCTATACTCAGAAAGAATAAATCGCGTTTAATTGCCGTCTCATTGAAGGATGGATTTAGTAATACTACCGGTCGCTGATACACAATTAGCAAGATAATAAACTTGATTGCATCATAACCCATCATTATTAATCTTAATGGCTTATGCAGAAACTGAAATTTTATTCTTTTCCTTATATAATTAGTGGTGAGGAATTTATTGTAAACAACTTTCCTTGAGAAATAAGGTTTCAAACCCATATAATGATTTGATACCCCTGCCGGGCTATTTAAAGGTGGAGTGTTAATTAGAATTTTCATCAAAATGGATTATTTACTTTGAACCAGTCAGATTATAACAAATCCTGATAAATATAAAACCTGTACAGCCGTCTCCATAATAAATCAGACAAATAAAAGAAATTCTATTTTAAAGCAGCCTTATACATAAATATGTATTTCCCAACCATATGATTAATGGAAAATTTATCTGTTATTCTCTGCCTACCGGCCATACCCATCGTTATCCGCAAGTTATTATCCTTTATAAGCATATCTATTTTCTCTGAGAGTTCTTCAGGATCAGATGGTTTAACCAGAAACCCCGTTATGTTATCTAATACCAGTTCATTTGTGCCACCTCCATCTGTCGCAATAACTGGTTTACCAAGAGCCATATACTCCATTATTGAATTGGATATACCTTCTGTAAAAGTTGCCAGCACACAAATATCAATCGCATCAATGTAAGATTCTATGTCGTTTTTTTTTCCAAGCAGTCTGAAGTATTCAGAGTATTGTTTATTAATACTTCTCTTAGAATAGTCCGAATCAGTACCATTTCCAATAGCTAAAAATGTTACATCTTTTCTCCTCTGTAGCAACAGATGGGCACTCTTAAAATAAGTTTCGTAATCTTTATATTTCGAAAAAGTAGCAACCATTCCGACAATATATTTCGTGTTGATTTTTAATTCATCTCGTATTAAATTCCCTGTTACCAAATTATTTATCCTGTCAAAATTAAACCCATTATAAATTACTATGCCTTTTCTTTCCGGAACCTGATAGGCTTTTAACCCGGCATGCGAGTTACCTACAATATAATCTGAGAATAAGAATGTTAATTTTGCCCGCAGCCAATGTTTATTAAGAATACTTTGTTGTGTAATTGAATTTGTCACCATGCCATTTATAAGCTTAATCCTTAAAGCTTTACATACAGGCACACTGTAAACTGCCGTCATGCTATCCCAACAATGTACGATATCAGGACGATATCTCCGGCATAATTGATAAAATCTGTAGAAGACAAAAATGTCAAATCTGCTTTTTCTTAATAGAGTATGAATATTAATCCCAAGGTCAAGAATTTCTTTATAATGAATTTCATCACTCATTATGACCAGGTCAATCTCAATATCCTGTCTCAGAACAAGAGCCTTCATCAATTCTGTTAACCTTCGCTCTTTACCTCCAGCACCCAATGTATTAATGAAAAAGAGGATTCTCATACTATTTATTCAGTTATTTTTCCCATCATTACTGGTTCCCGGTTTTAATTTATAAACATTCCTTTCTATTTCTGGTGTCAGATTATATTCAGCCTCGTTTTCTTCTGATTTGGTGCTTTCGAAGAATGAGAACATCCAGAATGACATAATTATTGTCCTGAAAAAAAGACTATAACTTATAGTGATAAAAAACATAATTATAAAAAAAAGGTATTTCCCTTTATAATTAAGAGATTGAGAGTAAAATCGGGAACTATTGATAGATAGAGTTATAAAAAACAAAAAGCCAACCAGCCCGTATTGCGCTAATAGATTACCTATTCCCGAAATTGGTGCAATATTTGAATAAATCTGACTATACCAGCGATCTTCTACGTGACCTCCATAGCCTAATAAAGGATTGTTTTTAAAATCCCTAAATGTGATAATAAATGAGGCAAAACGTTGAGGATTCCTGGCATTTTCTCTACCAATTGATTCTTCTACAATAACATCTACTCTTGTAGCTTCTTCAAATATTTTCGAGATTTTTTCTGTCATAAATGGTAAAGAAAACAGCAAGATTATAATTAATAATAAAAAAGGGAATATGAGTAATACAACTTTTATATTTTTCTGAAAAATATAAAATACTATAATAACAATGAATATTACATAGCCTGTAGTTGATTGAGAGGAAAGCAATGCTAAGACAAAAGTCCAGAAATGCTTATTAAGCTTTTCTTTTGATTTGATAATAAACAGATTAATAAAAATTGCCAGACATAGAAAAACAGCAAAAGCACCAGGCTCCCATGCAAATCCACAATTTCGGGGTAAAATTGAATTTGTTATAAGCTTGCTGATATAAGGCTGAATTGAATAGATTACAATATTAATACCCCCACCGCTTACTGTAGAAAAAGTATCAATTGAAGGAATGTTGCTTAGAAGATAAAATAAATTGTCACCACCCATTAATAATTGAATTCCCCAGATACCTAAACCGACTATTGCCAGATAATAAATAATATTTTCATAGATAATGAATAGTTTAAATTTCAAAGTTTTAACTGCCACATACGTGACCATAAAATTCACAAGCAAATATCCAAAGAACACGGGATGAATTGTCTTGTATTTGATGATCAGAGCCAGGTTATAAATCACATAGAATAATAAAAGTAAATAGATCTGCTTGTTAAATACAACTTTAGCTCTCATTATCAGAATTATACTTAATAATACAGGCAAAAGAATCGGCAGAGGCTCATCAAAAGAAAATGAGCGGACAAAAGTACTCGCCATCCCGCCATATATTATTAGAACAAATACAAACAGATAATCGAAAAAGGATATAACATGAGATCTGTAATTCATTTTGTTAACCACCGACAGATCATTATTCATTCTTTTTCAGAGAATTAATTAAGCACTAAAATAATGCACATAATAAAAATTTTTCCTTTAATAATCTGTAATCAATATCATTAAAGTTCACAGTATTCTTTGAATTAATTCGTGAAAGTCCACCTCTGATTTAAAAGTTGTGATCTTGAAATCAATCGAAAATAAATTTTATCAAAACATCTGTATAAAGCCTGTAATCAAAATTTTCGATAGCTGTTTTATATGAATTGCGGACAATTTCATTAGCCCAGTCGTTGTAATTTTCAATTATCTGATTAATCTTTGCAACCATTTTCGATGATGATCCAGGGGAAATTATAAATCCATTATACCCATCTTTAATATATAATCCATTATCACTTACATCAGTTAATAGTGTCGGTACTCCTGATACAAGATATTCCGAAAGCTTTGTAGAAAATCCATATCTGGTCTGCTTATTTAAAGGGCGAGGGATAATTAACAGATGATATTGTGCGAATTCCAGAAATACCCGAGCAGGTTCTAAAAACCCATGATTATACACTTTATCAGTTATTTTGTATAATTCTGACAATTCTGGCAGAATAAACTCTTCGTTTTCCGGTATAGATCCATATAAATGCAATTCTACATTTTTCCTTTGGTTTAATATGCTTATTACTTTTAGCAATAACCCTAGTCCCTCTCTTTTATTAGATAATGTACCTGCATAACAAACTTTAAATGCACCATTATTAAAGAATTTCGATTCAAAATTGCCTGAAGCTTTTGATAAGTCACATAAGATAGGGATCCTTATTATTCTCGATGAATATTTACTGAAATATTTTTCAAGATTAACCGAAATTACAATCAGGCCATCAAAGAAACAAGCCTGAAATTCAGATGATTTGAATCTTAAATATTGAAATGGATATTTGCAGTAATAAATGATTTTAGAGAATAATCTTGCTGGTGGAGTTTTATTATACAAAGTAGTTACTCTAAGTTCATTAATATCACAAAAGAGTTTGTGTCTTTTTATAAACTTAAAATAGATCAGAAAAATCCACTCAATTATTACTCTGCCAAAAGGATATAAATATATAGCTGAAATAGATTTTCTTTCTTTAATGAAATTATTGACTGAAAAAATAAAATTAAAAAGATGGGGAAAATTGTTTTTTTTATCTTGTGTGCTTAGTACCTGATAAATATTTGGATATCTCTCGATACACTCAATAGAATTATTGTTTATATCGGGCAGTGAACATAAAAATACATTCACTTTCCCCATAGCCAGTGTTTTAGCTATATTCATAATACGTTGAGAACCTGCTGTCTTACCATTTACAACATGGCTTGATGTTATAATAAAAACTTCTCTCTTCATAGATCTGCTATTTCTGTCTGTCGAGAAAATTAATAATAAAAACTAGAGTTTTAGTAAATAACTTTCTTCCAAATATTTTTATAAGGATCATCATGTTTATGCAGTTTCTTAAAAAATTAAACCTCTTCTTCCCAAAGAAGCTGTTTAACGCTTTTTTATGTTCCTTAAGCAACATCAAGGCTTTTTGCTTCTTATCAAGCTTACATAAAGCATATACATTGTAGAAAACCAGGATGCTGTCATAAGGATTGTCTTCTCTTGCTTTTTCAACAATTGCAGACATTGTTTCATAATTACCAGATTCAATAAGTACCCGGCTCAATTTGTATAAACATCTTGGAATAGCCGTATGTGATACTGCCTCTGAATATGCGATTACGGCATTATCAGGTTCTTTTTTTACAATAAAAATATCTCCAGCCAACTCAAAGCAAAGATGGAATAATGATTTAACCTGAAACTCATTATTATGATTGTAGACTGATTGCCATAAATAATCCGTAATTCGTCTACCATCACAGCTGTTATTCTTTTCCATCACGGGCATGACATATTTCTGAATAAGATCAGGAGCATTTTTTCCGCAATCAATCGCTTTATTCACATAAATCAATGCTTGATCCATATTGTTCTTAATGTAACTTTCCCTTGCACGTAAATACCATATCCATGCATATTTAGGAAGTATCTTCTCCAATTCAGCCAGATATTTTTCACATAATGCTACTTTATCAAATAAAAAAGCCATTCGTACTGCTTCGATCAATGAAAGAATTTTATATGTTTCATCAGAAGCACATAGTATTGAGGTTTCAATCCTCTGAAAATAAAGATCCCGCCAGTTCCCTGGAAAATTTGTATTATAGTTGTAATTATAAACTAATGGAGTTGCCAGACGGTAATGTAAAACTGATTTCGGCAATCGCCTGTTTCTTTCGACCCTCTCGTTTACATCAATTTCAGTATTGTAAGCTATGCGTATTTGTTCCCAGTAAGATTGTCCCATACTGGTCGGGATATTTTCAATCTTCCTCCTGGCCTTACTGATTATTCCCTGAGATACTTCAGGATTAGCAAGGTAAAATGAGATCAACTCCGTTACATTATCTTCATTATAAGGAATATACTCCTCCCATGGAACCCAAAATTCCCTAATTACAGGATTATCCTCGTTGCTGAAAAGCAGACAGCCGTTAAGTGCAGCCTCAAAAGAACGGTTTGATAAAGTATGAGCCCAGTCCAATACAATTTTACTTTGCTGATAATATTGGCTTATTTCTTTGCGCTTTATCCCAACGATATATTTGATCCTAATTCCGGTATTATTTGAATCTGATATTTTGTACAGAGTCTTATACCTGTCATGATAAAAACCATCATTGTAATTTGCTATTGAAATTACATCGATATGCCTTTTCTCAAATTCAGGAATATGATCATTGTTGCCGGGTACCGAAACAGCACAGTTAGATAATGGCAATATGTTAACATTAAAGTTGCAATATAAACTGCGATCAATAATCCCATAATCAATAAAGTCAAAAAACTCAACCAGACCTCTGTTAAAAATAGTATCAGCCCATGCATCACGTGTAAACAGAATTGTTTTAGCAGGACATAAATATATATCGGGAATAAAATTCAATACAGAAGTATCACAGGTTACAATGTCCGGAAACCAATTTTCAGGCAACCTTTCAAAAACATTTTTGATTGAAGTCTCTTCGAAAATGCTGATTATGGGAATTTTTTTATTATTAGCATAGAATGCTTCATCTGGTATTGGACCCCATAAAACTACATCCTGATCGAATATCGATTCAAAACCTTCAATTCCCCATGAATTAATTCTATTCGCAACAGAGCCCAGATTGAAGAGTAAAATTTTCATACTATTTACCTTTTAAATACTTCTCCTTTATGAGAAGGATAAGATTCATCCGTTTGTTTAATTCTTTCAGAGAGTACCATACAGAAAGCATTATAAGTATTGTTCCTATAATATATAAATATGGCGCTTCTAACAGTTTAACACAAAGGAAACATAATATTCCTATGATTAACTGATTTCTGAAAATCACAGAAAACTCATGAGTGAAAGAAAAATCATATTTCTTTTTAGCAATAATATAAACCTGAACAAAATATAAAAAGAAGTTAATAAGAAAAGCAATTCCTATTCCATCGAGACCTCCAAGACGGTAGCCAATTATTTTAAATCCAAGAAAGTAGATATTTGCAATCAATTCGCTGTAAAAGAATAATTTTGTATGCCCTTTTGCTATAAATATATACGATATCGGCCAGCTAATTGCTTTAAAGAACATTCCCAAAACTGCAAAATGGATCATATTGTGTATTCCTATAAACTTTGTTGAATAGAAAAGAATCACAACCCATTTAATGAATACAAGGAATATGGTAATTATCGGCGCTAATATCAGAATTGCTATCTCTGCCTGATTATTAACCGTATTCATTGCTTTTATCCTGTCATGAATATACGAGGAAAGTCTGGGAAAATAATCAGTACCCATTGCAGTAAAAACCATTCCTACATACGAATTAACTATGGCAAACCCGGCATTAAATAATCCTACCTGCTCTACTCCGCCCCTGTGACTTATATAAATCCTTGCAAGGTAGGAAGTTGCCAAAGCAGTTATTGAACTTAGGCTGAGCATAATACCCATTCTGAGCATATCGCTTCCTTCAGTAACAAAATCAGTTCTGGTGACTTTGGGTTTTTCAGTTTTTATTTTAGATGCAAAGATCCAGCTAAAAAAAAGAACTGCCAGAGATGTAATTATTATTGCCGGAACGATCCCCTCCAGGCGTAAGAAATAATAAACCGGTATTGAAATTACCAGTGCAGAAGTTGTACCCGCAAGATTAGCTTTAGCAAGGTATTGCAGTTTTCGCATTCCCTGCAATAACGCAAGCTGACCGTCTTTTATCTGTGTAAGAAGCAGTGTTATTGAAATCCAGATAAAAGCCAGAGTATAATCCCTGTTCCCGAATGTAAGCTCACTGAGCCATGGTGCAAGGATAAGGGTTATCAGAGTGCCAAGGATTCCGGTCATCCAGACCAGACGTCTGAACACTGATACAACCATTCCTACTTTTGAATTATTTCCCGATGTTGTGGCTGCAGCTATATTTCTCACAGCACTCGACTTCAGCCCCATATTTGTCAGACTTCCTACCAGATTAGTTGTAGAAGTAAGTAGTCCGGCTATTCCCATACCGGCAGGACCAAGGAGAACAGCTATAAACTTGGACCGGATAATGGAGATGATCACATGAAAAATCTGAACACCCCCAAAAATGGAGGTGGCTTTCATTATCTGACGATAAGAGGATTGCTGTTCTTTCATTTGTAATTATTGATACACTCAACAACCATACTGACTTCTTCATCAGTCATTACAGGACTGATAGGCAGACTCAAAACATCGTTATGTATTTTTTCCGTAATGGGAAAGCTTAAATGATTCAGCTCTTTATAGGCATCCTGTTTATGAGGAGGTACAGGATAGTGAATCAAAGTCTGAATGTTGTTACTATGAAGATATTGCTGAAGTTTTTCACGATTGGAGGTTCGGATGACAAATAGGTGCCAGACATGGTCCATGGTGCAGGGTGCATGTTGCAGGTTGCAGGGTAAAATTATCTCAGGATTATTAATATTCTTGTTGTAATATTCAGCTATTTTCCAGCGGCGCCGGTTATCAGCATCGAGTCGGGGAAGTTTGACACGGAGGATAGCTGCCTGGATCTCATCAAGACGGGAATTAAGGCCTTTATAAACATTCTGGTATTTAATTCTTGATCCATAATTTGCCATAGTACGCACCACTTCTGCAAGTTCATCATCATCTGTTGTTACAGCTCCGGCATCCCCCAATGCACCAAGGTTCTTACCTGGATAGAAACTGTGTCCGGCAGCATCACCGATTGATCCTGTACGTTTATCTCCGTAAATACATCCTTGTGCCTGAGCATTATCTTCAATGAGTCTAAGATTATTTTCCTTTACAATTCTCCTAATTTCAGGGTGCATGGCATTTTGTCCATAGAGATGGACTATCATTATTCCCCTTGTACGGGAGTTTATTTTTTCCTTAATTTTAAAGGGATCAATATTATACGTAGAATAATCAGGTTCAACAAGAACAGGTACAAGTCGGTTGTCAGTAATAGCTAGAATTGATGCTATGTAAGTATTTGCCGGAACAAGAATTTCATCACCTTCCTTCATAATTCCCATCTCAATATAAGCTTTTAGAATGAGCCTTAGCGCATCCAACCCATTAGCAACACCTATGCAATACTTCGATCCGATGAAACTACCATATTCGGATTCAAAAGCGTTAACTTCATTGCCAAGCAGATACCATCCGGAATCAAGCACTTTCGTTATAGCATCTGAGATATTTGGTTCATAGCTATCGTTTATCTTTTTCAGATCCAGAAATTTTATCATGATAGTTTAATTGAAAAGATATGTGTGACAGATTTAAGTACAAATCCGGCTTTCTGATATATATGAATTGCCGGCTTATTTGGAGCCTGTGTTATAGTTGTTATATAATCAGTTCCCAGGCCTTTAGCAAGGTGCTTCATCTCTGTTAATAGTTTAAAAAGCCAGCCTCTTTGAATCGAATTGTCAACAGCAGTAAGAACAATTTTTGAAATTCTTTTCCCCAGGACTTCGACAGGTTTTTTCCATGCCAGAAAACCAAAAGGCCTGATATCTCCAATATCTGGTACAAGTACGAAATCAGCAAATCCTTTCAGTGATTCTTCGACAAATTTACCAAGGTATTTATCTGCCTGTTCGGTTGAAAATGCCGGATCAGCATGTACCCTGTCATATCTATTCCTCATTTTCATCGAAACCTTTCTGAGATCATCTGCATCCTCAATAATTGCCATCCTTACCGGATAATGTTCCGATTCAAAATCCGAAATGGATCCAAGATAAAATCCAAGTCTGGTCTCTACAAGTTTGAATAAGGTGTTGCATAAGGCCTGTACAATTAGTATTTCATCGGAAGGCACATTGGTGAACCAATATTCACCTGGTTTTATTTTGTGCTTAATGAACTCATTAATAGCTTTATTCAGTACCTGAAGATCATTATGGTTATATAAGACCATTTTGATTGAATAAACCGGAAATCCAAAATATTCTGTATCCCAATCAAGTTTCTTATATAAAAAGAAATGAGTTTCATTAGCAATGTTGATTTCATCTATTTCAATCATCTTGCTGTTTAACTCATTTATAAGAGGATCAACAACAGTCTCTTTTGTTAATTTCAGTTGATCAATTTCATTTAAGAAATCATATTGTGAATAAGCTGCTAGTTGACTTTCTTTTTGGTTGAGAAGATTTATAACACTGATCATGAATAATTATTTTTCTTATAGCCCTCAAATTACTGTTATGCTGTAAGCAGTTAAATGTTTGCATCCTGACTTGAAAACAAATAAGATTTGCAGAACAAGCCGTATCTATTTCAACTTAATCTCTTTTTTAACTTTTTCCCCTTGAATAATAAAAATTCATCATATTTCCTTAAGTAGTCATTTTCATCATATTTTTCAGATACAAGATTAAGGCTTATGGCGCCTGAAGAGAAATTAAACAGTTCAGCCCAGATCCCCGGAGGGATATAAAGTCCATAGTCAGGTCTGTTTAGCTCGACAACCTTTTTGTTAATCCCATCATCAAGAATTACATTGAAAGAACCGCTGGCAGCAACCATAAAATGATGCAATTCTTTATGGGCATGTCCCCCACGTTCCGCTCCTGCAGGAATGTCGTACAAATAATAAATCCTTGAAATACTAAAAGAGACATGTATGTTATTTTCAACAAATGTTATATTCCCGGCTCTATTATTTACTTTAGGCAGGTGTACAACAGAACAATCATATATTGTTGATCTCTTATTCATTTCTTTAATTTTAAAAAGTAATCAAAATCTCTAATATATTCTTTCTCATCATACTCTTTTGAAGCCAGGACAACTGCAAGAGAATTAGTAGAAAAATTCTTCAGGGTACGCCAGGTCATACTTGGAATATATATACCATAATATGAGCGGTTCAAAGAATACTTCCTATTCCTGTTTCCATCATTAAGAATAACATCGAAACTTCCTGACAATGCCACAATAAACTCCTCCGTGCTTTTTAAGGCATGACTACCCCGTAATTCTCCTCCGGGAACATCATATACCCAATAAACACGTTTTATCTTAAAAGGAATTTGATTCCCCTCCTCTATAATTGAGAGATTACCTCGTTCGTCGAGGATTTTTGGAAGATCTATAATCCGGATCATTCTAATTGATTTTAAATTTGCATTTATCTATTTTTTATTTACAATTAAAGATGATTGATATTGTTCAGAAATTTCAGATCATCCTCGGTTTGCATATTCCCGACTTTCCTTAGAAAGTTCCTTGATCTTTGGCCCCTTGTAAGTGCAACAAACCTTACTCCGGAACTGGTCGCAGACAAATAATCAATTTCAGTATCTCCTACATAAACAAAAGGTTTGATTTTTCGAAGGTATTCACTTTTCTTTTCAACTGCACGATATGGATCTACTACTATCAGATCATCAATGTATTCATTAAAGCCATAACTGTTAACTATCTGCCGGACCTGGTACTTGCATTTTCTTCCTGTCAGTATTATTATACCGATTTTATCCGATCCCTTCAGATAGCTGAGGGTTGGCAGGGAATCCTCAAAAGGTTTGTCCAGAGCTCCCCATACATATTTCTCAATCTCTCTTTTCCATTGATCAGCAATTGATTTTGCATCTGAATATCCAAGTTCGGTCAATGCCTTTTCGGTATTCATGCCTTCTCTTTTCAGCTCCCACCAGGCCTCCAGATTTTCAGCTGTATTGTCGTCCATTGCATTCAGAAGTGAGAGCAGAACATATTTTTGTTTGCTTTCACAAGTGATCAGAGTCCCATCCAGGTCAAATACAATTGTGGGATTCATCTAAATGTTCATTATAAAATCACTATACTGTCTGGTAACGAAGGTTTCTTTCTGTAAGGGTCTGAAATACTGAGCAGGATCCTCTTCCCAGAGAATTGCGAACATAGCGCTGAAAAAATCCATTCCTGCCGCTACACTCATTCCAGTGCCTGCACCCGGCCGGGCATTGATATCCGTGACTGCCCAGTCCTTTTTATAATTCATCACCTGGAAACAAAAAGAATTCAAACTTAGTTTTTCAGCCAATGTATATGCTATTTTCTCAAGGGACCTGTCAAAAAATAACCGCGCTTTGGTACAGACCCCGCCTTTTGTTTCTATCCTCTCCCTGCATACATAATGAAAGAAACTATGCTTCGGGTCAAAGCATACATCAATTGTTATTTCAGGCTTTTCACATTCGTATTGAATTATGTAGTCATCCGGACTATACTGTGTCAGGTCCCCTTTAATTTCTGGGAATCTGATGATCTTCGATCCATAACCTTTTCGCCGCTTTATAACATGTCGTCCGTCATTTACAAAAGCTCTGTCTATCTTAAAACTTTGCGGAGTCAGAATATTCATCTCTGAAAGCCACTCAAAAGTCCTGAGCTTATCATTGCACAGATCAGCAATATCAGGATCTTTAACCTGAAGGTAAAGATCTCTGTTTAACGCATTCTGTTTACAAAGGAGGGCCAGAACAAATATTTCTTCATCGATAAAAGGGATATAGGTATCGATATTTTCTTTTTTAATGATCTGAATAATTGCATCTTTGAATTCAGGCTTGCAGGTCTCCGGAACCTGATAAAAATTATCACATATCAATGAAGATGTAACAAGATTTCCCGGGTTGGAATCAACGGCAACAATCTTAACATCGCCGTTCCAGTTCCTCCTTAAAGCGAGAACTGAAGAGAAGGCATTTGCAGTACCACTTGAACCTATTAATACAGTTTTGAATTTACTTTTCCTATTCATAATAAGATGCATTTAGAACCTGTAATTATCCTTCTTTAATAAGCAATAAATATATTTATAAGCCAGATAAGACATTCTCTGACACATTTTTATCAGAAAATTTATACAAATCGAGTCTGCCTTTAAAAGGTTTCTCTTCCTGCAAATTAAAATTTTTCTCCAGAAATTTCAGCAACTTTGTATTAGCTTCACTTACTCCCCTGAGTGGTGAATTATCTATCACAACATAAAAACAAGATACTTTTCTGAACTTTTCATTAAGGTGCTTAATGTCAGCTTCATCTATCTCCCATTGTTCCGGACCAAAATAGCCTGAATAGTTGACTTCTCCAGGCACGGGTACTATCTTATTGATCCCGTTATAATAATATCCAAGATTGTCAGCACTAATATTCCTGTGAACAAAGATCGGTTCTCCTGCTTTTTCATTCATTTCTATATAATCTCCGAGAGCCCTGAAATCCTTCACTTTATAAAGATCTTTGTATTTAACGACATTTATTGTAATAAATAATCCAGCAAAAAACACAAACCACAAATTCAGGATACCAGGGTTTATGGCTTTGAATGCAAACAAAATTGTAATAAGCAAAGGGAAAAACAATACAAGGGTGTATTTAGATTCCACAGCATATTGGCTTATAAAATAAAGGACTGCAAAAAAGAATAATATAATTACGAGTGAAATTATAATAAATTGTGAGAGTTCGCGGAGTGACTTTTTAATCTCACTATAATTCAGGGAAAAAAGAAAAGCTAAAATAATTATTCCTTTTAAAATCCTGGAGAGGGACCTGGATCCGATAAAATCGACCGGCAAAAAATAACCAAATGTTACCTGACGCACCACCCCCCTTATAGCCGTGAGAAGGCCATTTTCACTTAAAGTACTGTCGGGTAAAGAAGTTGACTGAAGATTAATGTTTAATAATACATTCGGAATATATATTAAGATCAGACACAGTGGGATTATCATATCCAGAATATAAAATCTCAATGATTTCCATTTTTTTAATAACAGCAAAACGACTGCATTGGCAAACAATAAAAAACCTATATAGAACTGAGTAAATATTCCAAGAATTGCTAAAAGAATGAATATTGCTCTGTTAGCTTTTGTAATCTGATCATTATAATATGTATTATAAAAATTTATAAGGATCAATAAGCTCAGAAAGAGTACCATTGCAAATGTCCGGATCTCCAGAGATGCATAAACAACCCATGGATTTAAAATAAAGAGTATTGAAAAAAAAGCAGCCAGTTTTCTGTTGGATATCTTCTTTGCGAAATTATAAAACAGTACCTGCGATATAAAAACCAGGATCACTGAAAAAAGTCTGGCCCATAAGACAGAATCAGAAACATTCCGCCACAAGGTCAGTGCCATGAAATAAACCGGAGGCTGATATTCAAAATCTCCTGATTGATGAAAAGCGTATGACAAAGAGCCGGAACTTGTATTGAGAGAATAAACTTCATCTTCCCATATATTAAGATATCCGGCAAGTATAGCAACAATAGCATACCAGGCCGTTGAGACTATGATCAAAGGCAGATTTTTCCTTAAAATGAAAGAGAATTTATTATTCCTGATTAACCTCATTACCATTAATCTTATTTACCTGTTTTAAGATGGATGAGTTTATATGGAATAACTCTTCAAAATATCTCTTGCTCTGCAGACTCAGGAAACCAAGGCTCAGTATTTGAACTGACAGCATCAAAGTTATACCTCCGACTATAAAAGCATGAGGCCGGGACTTATAGATCTCTCCAATTGCATAGGAGAATCTGTCATCTATGAACTGAGTATCAATAACAATCTGAGGCATTATTTGCAATGCGTTAATAAAAATCCAGATTATTATATACATAGCAATCAGAAATAACAGAAGGCCAAAACCTATAAAGAAGATATAAGGCCTGAAAATGAAACCTGCCATCAGACCTGAAAAAAATGTCTTCAAAAGTCTCATGCCGGATTGTCTTTTTACACCCAGTTTATTCTGTTCTGTCCAGTCAAGATGCGCTGGGATCTCAATGATCCTTCCCCGCAAAATCATTGATTTATAAAGGATCTCCGGATTGATCTCATAATCCTTTGTCTTCAGGTTAAGCCTTTTCAGAAATTCAGTTCTGTATCCCCTGACCATACAGGTATAGGTATATAACTTTTCCTGTGCTGTTATTCTCATAAAACGATTTACCCACTTGCTCATGATCCTCCTTAAAAACGGGACAGCAGTTACCTTTCCTCCTTTCATATAAGGTGAGGCCACAACAACATCAGCCCCTGTGGTGACTAATGTTTGCAGTAAATCTCCGATATGATAAGGAGCATAACTCAGATCAAGGTCGAGAGTAATTGTGTATTTTCCTTTTGCCTTAGAAATTCCGGTCTTCAGAGCATTCCCCAGATTGAGATTAACAACATGATGTATAACCTGAACATTCGGATGCTTCTCTGCAAAACTTTCTGCCAGGGCACCGGTATTATCTCTACTGCCATCATTTACAAAGATAAGTTCCCATTTAAACCTGTCTTCAAGCTGTTTCATATATTCACAGATGATCCCCAGATTTCCGGAAACAATTGCTTCTTCATTAAATCCCGGGATAATAAGACTTATCAATGGTTTATTAATTTCTTTCATGATACTCAAATATTTTGAAGCTCATAATGTTTCTGAACCTGTAATTCCATTTGAAATAATGAACATTGCCTGTCTTTTACAGATAACTCTTAGCGGGAAACAGGATTATCATGATAATATAATTCTGAAAGGTTTTTCAGGGAAATGATCTTAAAATATCGCATCAGACGGCTGATCACATACTTGAAAACCTTTACTTTTTCATCGCTGCTCACAGTCATCCCCGGGAAAAATGCAAGCTGAGTGATCTGGTCACCTCCGATTATATCGAGAGGATGCAGTAAAAAGCTTACCGGAGTTCTGGTGATTCTGCACAGAAAAAGAGCTAAGCCCAAATATAATTTCATTAAAACCGGTGAAATATTATTTAAGTAGATCAGGTAACTCAAATGAAATGGGGTTTTAAACAGAGGCATTGTAGTTACAGGTATTTCAGCAATTTTCTTTCCCGCACCCAGATCGTGAAAATATGGTTTAAGCTTCCTGAAACCCTCACTGAATTTACCAAAAAGTTCTTTTCTTGCTTTCTTCTCTTTTTTCGAGAGATCAGATTTCATGAAATAATATTTTCTGGCTAAAGGCCCTATGTAAGTTGGTAATGTTGAAGCATCATACAAATATCCTCTTTTCTCAAGTATTTTCAGAAGATCGTAACTCCAGCTGAATCCAGGTCCACGAAATCCTTTCGGTCTCTGCCCGGTCGCTTTCTCAATAGCATCCTCAGCAGCTACTATTTCTTTCTCAATTTCATCGTAAGAATAACGCTGTAACCAGGATTCATGGCTATATGAGTGATTACCAACTTCATGCCCTCTTTCTGTTATCATTCTAAGGTATTTCCTGTTATCTTCTGATTCAGCGTCTTTTCCAACAATAAAAAAAGTGATCTTCAACTCCAGCTCATCAAGCAGATCCAATACATGAGGAATAAAAATATCGAAATATGACTGATACTCTTCCCATCCCTCATCGCCATGGATCTTCATATAAGACCACTGGTTGTCAAGGTCGAGAGAGATAGCGGCAAGGGGTTTGGGAGTTGACATAAAATGGAAATTAAAGATAAAAGATAAAAGGAAAAAGATAAATGTATGAAGAGGAAGATAAAGGATAAAAGGAAAAAGATAAAAGGAATATTGACTTGAGAATTTTATATTTTATTATTTAATTATCTGGATTTTTGGACTATAGAACCAAGGATGTTCTTAAGTTCTGAGGATTCTTTTATCAAATAATCTAATTCTGATTGGTTAATCTCTTCAACAGTTCTTTTGATTATCCGTAACCAATAATTTGATTCTCTCATTTCCCTTAATGAGATCCGGACCTTATTATTAAAATCAGGTTTTGATGATCCGGCCTGAGATTCTTCATAATTCGCTCCGGAAGAACATGCAGCCTTTGATAATTGTACCCTTATAGTTTTATTTTCAGGTGTAAACGGCAAAGTCCTGAGAAACTTAATAACCCTGACAGCAAATTCAAAAAGCCTCTCACACAGATCATTCTTCTTTTCTTCCATCCTTCTTTACTTTTATCTTTCTCCTTTTGTCTTTTGTCTTTTGTCTTTTATCTTTCCGTGCCTCCGGCGCGGACATGCTTCCGCCCCGTCAGTCCCATGTTATTTTACTGTATCTATATGGTAATATGACCATTACCTTATTTTGTAAATTTCAGAAAAATCCTAAGAGTACAATGAACCAGGGACCAACTAAGTGCAATAATATTGCTGTTAAAGTTAACCGGAGGAAAGCTTAGATTCAAACAGATATATTAACCATTTGATGGAGATTTGAACAAGTTATATCCGTATATCCTTATAAGTCTGCCGAAGATCATCATCCGTCACTGATAGGTCATAACAAAACCCTCATTCATCAAAATGGCTTCTATTTTGACGAATAAATTGTTTTTTATCCCGGATTATGACTCAGAGTATCTCTTCAAGTTTCTTCTCAGCTATCCGGATAGTCTCGTTTACATTCAGAGTTGAATTTACTATCTGTGCCGAGTTTATAATATAATACCCTTTTAATGATGTGCTTACAGAAGGAAGCATTTCAGAATAATGCAATGACGGAAGAGCAAAAACCCTTTTTTCAGAAGCTATGCTGAAGTGAACAATATCATCTTCTGACAATGCAGGGTACATTTTAAATAAGGATTTCAGGAAGTATTCACGTAATTCTGTTTTGGATTTTCCAAAGATTTCATGGTCTGGTTCCACATACTTTGGCAGATAAACAAGATTCAGATCATTCAATTCTTTCGGGTCCACCAGTGCAGTCATTTCGATAATTCCCGTAAAAGGGGGCCAGGTATCAGTTATGTTCGTTACGTAATAATTTGATACCGGTTTTCTTAGTAAAACCAGGGGACAAACTACTCCGAGATATTTTATTGATCTGTGCCGTTCGGCTTCTTCTGCATTCAGCGAAGGAGCTATCTTCACTGAATCACCTGAGTGAAGTGTTGAAATTACATGATCAAAATCATAAGTATCTGATGATTCTGTCTTAACTGTTATTCTATCATTGATACCCTGTTCAACCAGGCTTACATGTTTATTAACCAAAACCTCCACACCCAGATTTTTCAGCTTTTCCTCAAAAGACCTGTTAATTCTTTCATATCCTCCGCTTACATATCCGAACATCTCTTTTTTCAGTCCGGTCCGTCTTGCTGCATACATCCTCTGGATCGTTGACCATATAAATGAAGCTGAAGTATCTTTATAATGATCTCCCAGTTTGGCTTTAAGTAAGGGTAGCCATATCTTATCGAAAACACTTTTTCCTGACCATCTCTTAAGCCATTTTTCTACAGGGATCTTTTCCATCCTCCTCCGGTCTCTGATCAGTGATGCAGCTATGATAGTAAGGCCCAGACGGAACTTGCCAAAAATATTTATGGGAGGAAATTTCAGATATTCAAAGATGTTTGACATTGAATAAAGTCTGCCGCCCGAAAAAAAGCCTGTCTTTGTCTCAACCCAGTTCAATTCGTCATCCAGTCCTATTTCACTTAGTATCTTTCTTGTTTCCAGGTCCGACATAAGTATTACATGATAGAACCTGTCCCATGTCACTCCGTTCATTTCAACAGAACCGGCAAGTCCTCCGGGCTTCGGGGAAGATTCGAAAACCGTTACCTTATAGCCTTTTTGTGAAAGACGAAGGGCTAAAGTCATCCCCATAATACCGCCACCGATTATGCCCCAGGAGTTTTTTTTGTCTGACATGTGTAGGAAATTATTAAGCTTTGTTATACTATTTATAGCGTAAAGCGTAGAGCGGAGAGCGTAAAGCGTAGGGCTCAGGGCTCAGGGCTCAGAGCTCAGGGCTCAGGTCGCACATTCTACCAGACGTGATTTAAATCTATTATATTCAGGAACCATTTGAATCCTGCCCGTATTCGCTATCTCACATCCTGTGGAACAGGTTTTTGCCAGACGCTGTACATCTGAAAATTTTACCTTGTTATATTCGTCAAAAGCATAGTTGGTATTATAGAAATCAATGAGATCCATCAATTCGTTGGCCAGTCCTTTTTCCATTGCCCTGAAACTTTCAAAGACAAATTGAATAAACTCATCATCAGGCTTTTCTGATCCTCTTCCGATACCGGCATATCCTATCTTTTGGCCATCAAACTGACTGGCAGAATAAATATTACATCCATCCATCAAGCCTTTGACACTGCCGGAAGAAATTATCTCATCAAACCGTTCAATGTATTCTTTGTGAGCAGAACACATAAATACATATTCAGCATCTTTCAATGCTTCATTCAGGTCCCTGGTAAAAAAAGGATCCTGTTTAAACTTCAATAAATTCTGGTCATCTTTTTTCACATAAGGATCGTGCATCATATAACTGATACCAGCCTCTCTCAAATAATTAGCCAGTGCCAGTGTGGGAGAGTTACGGGTATCCTCCGAGTTGAATCTGTATGCCACTCCCAGTAATGCTATCTTACTGTCTTTCATATCTCCAAAAGCCTTTTCGGCCTGTCGGAAAGTATGAACGGGAGAACCATCATTTATCAATCTGGAATTTAGAATAAGACTATTGGAAGTATCGAGTCCTGTCTCAATTTTTCTCCACCATAGCAGGATACCGTCTTTGGGCAGGCAATGTCCCCCTACACCCAGCATGGGGATAAGGATCCCACCGCTTGGAACAGCATTGGGGTCTGTTGTTGCATTATCCGGTTGAGAAAGCAATGCGTTGACTTTATCTCTCACTTCATAGAAATCTATATTATTACTGTCGCAGTAACGTACTATTTCAGTTGAAAAGGCAACTCTCACATCCCTGTATGCATTTTCGAGTGTCTTCACTATTTCAGCGGTAAGACTGTTTGTACAAAAGACAGTTCCCTTCGTTACAATATTCTTATAAAGATGTTCTATTAGCTTTGGCGTTTCCGGGTTCAAGCCACCGGCAAGCTTATCAGAGGCCTGTACTCTCTCCACCAGTCTGCCGGGCATAACTCTGTTTGGGCTATTCCCCAGAAGAATATCCTTTCCCTCCACAAGACCATATTTATTGAAATGTTCCCTGATAAGAGTATCCATTGAGGTGGGGGCAAGTGTTGATTCAATGATAACAAGAGGTATCTTATTCTTTGGTTTTTTCTGCAGAGCCTTAGCAAGATTATCCAGTGCTCCGAACATGGGACCATAATCGGGTTCAAAACCCTTCTTGTCGGTCTGGACAGAAACAAGGATAACATCTGCATCTGACAGTTGGTTGAAATCGTGAGTCGCGTACAGTAATCCATTACTCACTGCATCCCTTGTTATCATGTCAAGACCGGGTTCGATACCTCCGATCACTGATTTACCATTGTTAATAGCTTCAACCTTCCAGCCGGAATTAACTGAATCGCGTTGAACCACAACAACCCTGGCAGGTTTTTCTGTACCAATCCTGATCCGTGCATGTGCCAGCATGGCTGCCATTGGCATTCCAACGATACCGGGTCCAATAAGGCCTATCTTTTCAACTTTCCAATCAATCAATTTAAGAGGTGATGGTATACTTCCCATAATTTAAATATTAATAAAACTGTACATGTATCTGGTAGCTATAAATTTCAGTGGTTTATACTCTGGAAGGAGAATTTCAAAATCTTTTATTCCGGCCCTACCCCGGCCAATAGTCCTTCAGGCACTACTATCAGGGAACCGCTTTTGAGTGATCTGGACTTAATTATTATCTATGAATTGCTGAAACCATAATTCAAGGCACAGGATACCCCAAAGTCCTCTTCCGAAAGGCCTTTCGGAAGCTATTAGATCCTCCACGTATTTTGAATTTATAATATTTCTTTCGCGGGCACTTTTGGAGAGGAGAGTATCAAGGATAAAATTCTTTGCATTGTTCTTTGCCCAGAGATGCAGTGGCACCGGGAAACCCATTTTCTCCTTTCTGTTGAATATTTTCCTTGGGATTACATCTTTAATGGTCCTTTTAAACAGATACTTCATTTCTCCGCCTTTAAACTTCATACCTGCAGGCATGTGGGAAATAAGATCCACTATTCTCCGGTCAAGCAGAGGCACTCTTGACTCTACAGAAACCGCCATACTGACACGATCTTCAACCTGTAACAAAGCAGGAAGACTTGCTGTCATATCAAAGCGGGTCATTTTATTAAAATAACTTGAAGTATCTGGATGATTAAATAACACCGAAAAATTCTCATATATCTCTTGCTCATCATATCCCTTAAGAAAATCACTATTAAGAAATTCTGCCGTTGAGCCCAGCCTGTTAATAAGTCTGAAATATCTTTTATCCATAGGTTCAAAAACCTCCTGTTTCCAGAAATCCTTAATCATAGGAGTATAAGCTTTTAATATCGGGAGGTTGGGCAAAACTGACTGCAGTGATACAATATGTTCTTTTTCCTCATTACTTTCATTGATAGCTCCTTTAAGGGCCTGTTCCAGGTAAGCAACAAGATATCTTGCATAACCACCAAAAATCTCGTCTCCGCCCTGGCCTCCAAGGACAACTTTAACATGTTCTGAAGCCAGTTTTGATACAATATATTGTGGAAAAACTCCCGGTCCGGCCACAGGTTCATCAAGATGCCAGATCAGGCCAGGTAGCAGGTCTATGAACTCCTTCTCTGTAGGAAACACTTCATATAACTGAGAATTTGCCACACGTGCCGCTTCGCGGGCATATTCAAGTTCACTAAATCCGGGCTCCTCAGGAAATGCACCTGTAAAAGATTTAAACTGCCCGCTGTATTTACAGGCTGACATTATTGTGACAAATGAAGAATCCAGCCCTCCACTGAGATAAGAGCCAACAGGTACATCACTCCTAAGTTGCTGTGAGATGGTCTGATCAAGGATCTCTCCCAGTTTAACAATGTAATATTCTTCAGTGTGATATCTGTCTATTTTAAAATCAGGCTCCCAGTATTCTACACAGCTTATTTTATTATTTAAGAGGTTTATGGTCATATAATGGCCTGGTAATACTTTTTTGATATTGTTGAAAAGTGTAGCTTCTCCGAGAATGAACTGAAATGTCAGATACTCATAGAGGCCTTTTATATTATATCCTGCCAATACTTCAGGATGATTGAGTATGGCTTTGATCTCACTTCCAAATATGATCTTATGTTTGTCCTGGTACCAATACAAAGGCTTGATACCAAAATGATCCCTTGCTATCAGTAATCTCTGATTTTTTTTATCATAAATGATAAAGGCGAACATTCCATTGAGATCATTTATAAATCTATCTCCGTATTCCTTGTACAGATGAAGGACAACCTCAGTATCTGAGCTGGTCCTGAATTTATGGCCCTTATTCTTCAACTCATTTCTTAACTCAATATAATTATATATTTCACCATTGAGGACAATTGTACAACCGTCAAAAGTCATAGGCTGCCTGCCTGTTGAGAGATCAATAATGGATAATCTTTTATGGAAGAATCCGACAGGACCATCAGAGAACTGACCCTCTTCATCAGGTCCCCTGTAATGAATAACTGATGCCATCCGTTCAAGCAGCCGGCTTTCTGCCGGACTCCCGTCGGTGTTAACAAGACCTACAAAACCGCACATAGTATATAAGGATAAGTTACTTTACAGAAACAATTCAATGTGATTATATTATTTAAAGTGTTTTAATAAAATATGAGTATCAGGAATCATTAATAATATTTACAAAATCGCTTGAAAATCAATTTATTTACCCCTACCCCAAGGGGAGAAAATTGATTTTCTTCGCTCCCCTTGGGGCCGGGGTAGATGAAGAAAATCAATGAAATATTGTGTATGATTCCTGATACTCATATAATAAAATTATAAAATTTTATAATTAAAGATAAAGAAGGCCTTTTTTTATCCTGAAACATATTTGAATAGAAACCGTTTAATCAGCATCTGGAAGTCAAAGAAAAACTATTAAATACCCGGGTACCTATAATGAGGTGTATTCTTGTATTTACATTATCAATCATCAGCGTATTCGCCTCTGCAACTGACTATTATGTCAGCTCAACAGGAAGCGATTCAGCCGATGGACTGTCAGAATCAACAGCATGGCAGACAATAGCCAAAGTTAATTCTGTTTTTTCTGTTTTGAATCCCGGTGACAAAATCCTGTTTAAAAGTGGTGATATATTTTACGGGACTCTTAAAATAACAAAATCAGGATCAGCTTTAGCACCTATCATAATTGGATCTTACGGAAGTGGAGGTAAACCCATAATAACAGGTTTTACCACACTTTCTTCATGGACAGATGTAGGCGGCGGTATTTATTCGGCTTCGTTAACCTGTGAATCAAGTCCGGAAATGTTAATAATTGACGGAATACAATATGCTATGGGGCGTTGGCCTAACAGCAAAGTATGGCCTGAACCTCAGACATGGGCATCTATTGATTCGTATGTCGGTGTTACAGCTCTTACAGATGCTGAATTAGCAACAACAGGTATAAACTGGACAGGAGCAGAAGTAGTGGTAAGGAATAGTAACCGTAACAGAATAAGCAGATATCCGGTTACTAATCATACAGGCACTACGCTTACATTTTCAGGAGGAACCACTTCTTACCCTCTGGGAAAAGACTGGGGATATTTCATTCAGAATGATAAAAGGACACTTGATGAATTTGGTGAATGGTACTACGATACGAAGACATCGACTTTTTATATGTATTTCGGCTCTGAAAATCCTACTATTCATTTTGTTAAAGTGACACCTCTTGATTATTTATTATCTCTTGACAGAGGTGTAACTTATATCAAAATTGAGAATCTTACAATTACCGGAGCAAATAATACGGCAATAAATGGTTTAGGGTATAATCATAATTGCATAATCAGTAACTCTGATATCAGTTTTTGTGGTTATAATGGGATCAAGACATTTGAATCAGATAAAATTACAATAAATAACTGCATCATTGACCATTGCAATGACAATGCAATTTGCCTGAAAGACAATTGTGAAAGTACAGATATCAGAAATAATGAAGTAACAAATATAGGTCTATTCCCCGGTATGGGTCAGGGGCTCTGGGAAAGCGCTAAAGCAATATATCTCAGAGGAAATAATAATTCATTTGTAGAGTATAACAGAGTCAAAAATTCTGGTTTCAGCGGAATACATTTTTCAGGTAACAATATTATTATAAGAAATAATATTATTGACACTTTTGGTTTTATTAAGGAGGATTGTGGTGGGATTCAGTATGGTGGTGGCTCTACATATTCAAATATGAAATTTCTAAACAATATAGTATTAAATGGTCTAGGATCACCTGGTGGTAAGCCAATCGAAAGTAGCCATTGGGTTGCAGGCATATATCTGGATTATTATACTACCGGAGGTGTTGAAATATCTGATAATACGGTTGCAAATGTCAAACACATGGGAGGAATACTCATCAGTGGCAGTCAAAATGTAGTTATCAATAACAATACGGTATTTGATTGTCAAAGTGGCATCAGAATGCAGGAAATAGGAGGTTTAGGTACTCCTCCCAGAAATGTTGCATTGACAACAAGTAATACCATATTTGCTAAAAACCCCTCTTATACGCCACTTCTTCTTTATTCTATTAATAATGATTTTGACCAATTTGGCAATTTTGATAATAATTACTATGCCAGACCCTTAGATAATGCAAAACCGATAATTTTAGGAATTAATGGAACTGTGATGTCAAAATCACTTGAAGAGTGGCAGAAACTATATGAGCAGGATCTTAATTCTAAAATATCTCCTGTTGCCTTAAAAGATACAGCAGATATCGATTTTTATTATAACTCAACAGAATCCAACAGAAGTATTACTTTGGTACAGCCAATGCTTGATGTAAAAGGTAAAAGCTATGTCAACAGTGTGACTCTCGCTCCTTTTTCTTCAATCATACTGATGGTCGACCCTGATCCTCCTGTGCCTGTTGTACCTGTGTACGTCAGCTCACTGATCAATAACTTCTCTCCCACAAAAGTAGAGTTAACTTACACTGTCAATCTTGATCCTTCTTCCCTGCCTCTGCCCTCCGACTTTACAGTAATGGTTAACGGCATTGCCAGAAATGTTATTTCAGTAGAGATATCCGGTAACAAGGTCATATTAATACTCGCAAGCCCGGTGTTATTCGGGGATATGGTAAGCGTATCATATACCCGGAACCCGGGCAGACCACTGCAGACAAGCTCTTTGGGGCTTGCTGCAAATCTTACAGATGAAACTGTGAAAAATAATATCGCTGACCCATCAGAGAAAAACAGTCCTCCAAATATTTCCGTCAGTTATGAAGAAGATGTTTTTTCCGGATTTGTCTGTGAAATAGATGCCTCAGCAACTATCGATGATGATAATGATGATCTTACTTTCTCATGGAAGACCCCGCCGGATATCCCTGTATCATCCATAACAGGTCCTGTAATAAGATTCCTCACTCCCATTGTGTCAACACCGCAAACTCTTACTTTTCAACTGTCAGTCAACGACGGGAAAGTTGAATCATCCACAAGTCTGTCTGTGACCAACAAACCCTATAAACCGGAACTGCGGATGGGCAACGTAAAAATTATTGAGGCAAGCAATTTTTTTCAGCCCCACCATCCCATTAATGTTGATGATAATAACCTGAACACAAGGTGGTCAGTAGAAGGAGATAACCAATGGATCACCATAAGCCTGGCCGAACCCCTGAAGATCAACCATATACAGGTGGCTCTCATGCCCGACCAGCATTATGAATCATATTTCGATCTCTTTGCCTCCAGCGATAATATTTTCTGGGAACCTCTTTTACAGAATGGTGTCTCATGCGGTTTCTCAGGATATCCCCAGAATTTCAATCTGCCTGCCGACAAGCTGAACACAGAATATTCCTATGTTAAGCTTCTAGCTCATGGTAACGAACTGGATACCTGGAATAACTATTCCGAAATAAAAATCTTCGGTTCTCCGGGAGACAGCCGTAATAGCCCTGATGATCCGGAAAATATATCAATATACCCTAATCCTGCACGGGACCATATCAATGTTATGGTGCTGGAGCCGGTAACTGAGACCCAAACCCTGAGAGTGGCTGATATGGCAGGAAATATCCGCTTTGAAACAACGATCGACCCGGGTGCCTATAATACACAAATACCTGTCAACCTCTCTTCCGGAGTGTATATTGTTCAGGTCCTTATGGACAAACTCATCAGATCCGCTCAGACTATTATTATAACACGTTAACTACTGATTATCAAAAAGCTCTAATTGCTCTCACTCCAAAAGGGAAACTCTTGACAGTGTTGGTGACAACACCTGAGTTGAAATCCTGACACCAGGCACTTATGCTGCTGAATTCCGTTGAACTCCAGTAATAATCACTGTTAAAGTTACCAATGTATTCTTTACTTAAAAATAGTAAGGTTAATTCAAATCTTGATGGTAAGTACCAGTCGCCATAGTTTATACCATCAACACTAACTGAGTAATCTGCGCACACTTTGGCTGCAAAATTACCCAGAGGCTCATCATCCGTCTGAAGGGCAATGATAAGCATGGTGTTCATCTCACCGGCGTTTATTCCGTCTCCTGTAGTATTGGTGTACCTTTTAACCCCGTTATACCACTGTATAGCCGGGTCCTGATCGGCAAGCGATGCTATGAGACCATGCCTGCCGTTATCGTAAACATAGAATACAATTCCTCCTCCATAATACTCCCCGACAAAATGTGCTTTTTCACTTATCACATAAGGATCTTCCGCTGTACCTGACCCTGTGATACTGATGTTATTACCTGCAGCAATATTTG
>JAAYDB010000187.1 GCA_012729475.1 Bacteroidota bacterium | reverse complement strand
TAACGGGAGTCTGTCTAAAAACTAATAATAACAATTTACATCCGGCTTCATTCAAAGCGATTTAAGGCTTAGCCTGTTTCTAGCCGGCATTTGTATACCGAAGAATAATTTACCGTCACAGATCACTGAAATGCCTCTAAAGAAGGCCAAAATGTCGAAATACAAGGAGGCAATAGCCTTCAGGTACTCCTTCAGGACATTGATGGTCAAAATATTACTAATTCTTCTGAGATTATATGCAATAAACATAAGCCCTACATCAGAGCTAGCCCTTTTTATTCACTTCTTTGTAAGAATGTAACTGAATCCCCATTGTCGTTTCAGAGTACCGTATGGATGTTCAACAATTGCCTGACGACGTTTATATAGATGTTCTTTCTCAAATGTGTTTATTCTGTTTCTTTCGTAGTACTCTGCATACTCGCTTCGTTGGATCAGTCTGCCCTTTTTTGATCTGGTGCAATTTGAGCGAAACGGGCAATGTTTGCATGCTTTTGTTTTATACTGTTTAAATGAAATGATATTACCGCTGCTGGTACGTTCCTTATACCATGAGCCGTTTGTGTAGAGGATATGTTCCTGTGGACATGTGTATGTATCTTCTTCTTTGTTGTATTTAAAGTTTTCATAATTGAAGAGAGGATCCGGGGCCTGGCTGGTGGAAGGGACTCCGGGAATTGCAACTATGGTTTCAACACCAAGCTCTTGAGCTGTTTTAAGTTCTGAGCCTGTATGAAATCCTTTATCGTAGAGGGCTGTAAATTCATTTGTTCTTAGAATACTCTTAGCCCTTTGCACCATGTTTCCCATTGCTTTGCTGTCGTTCTTGTTAGTTGCCTTATAATCAATGGGAATATTATGTTTGGCATCAACGGTGGTCTGAACGTTATATGCTACTTCGGTGATATTATTTCGGATCATTATCTGGCGGCTTTCCGGATCAGAGAGGGATATTTGTGGTTGACCGGATTCTTTCAGTTTCTTTTCCAGATCCTTGTACCCGGCTTTTCTCTCCTGTTGTTTTTTGATCTCTTCCTGAATTATCTTTTTATTATCCTCGTCACTTTCAGCAAGAGCCCTGGTATATTCATCGAGCTTGTTGTCAATGTAGGCCAGATGACGATCTATTTTAGCCTGATTAAAGTTGTTTTTCTTGCTGTTCTGGGCTCTGAGCTTTGTGCTGTCGCCGGCAATCAGTTTTCCACCGATCAGGTCAAAATGTTTTGCGATCTCAACAGTTGCCCTGAATACTTTGCGAATAGCTTTCTCATTATCCTGCCGGAAGTTTGAGATAGTGTTATGATCAGGTTTGAGGCACTTCAAAAGCCACATCACTTCAATGTTTCTGTGGCATTCCTTTTCCAGGTCCCGTGTCGAACGAACCTTATTCATGTACCCGTAGATGAAGAGCTTAAGCAAATCTGAAGGATGGTAAGCCGGCCGACCATTCTCGATAAAATCCATTCGGAAACCATAATCTTTTAAAAAAAGGCTATCGACAAACAGGTCAATCATCCGTACTTCATTATCCAGACCGATCGACTCATCAATGGATACAGGAAAAAGAGCGATCTGAGTTCTGTTATGTCCTTGTATGAATTTCATGTAATGAAGGTACAAAACTCCAGTTTCCTGTTAAACTCCTTACAGCCAGAGTTATCAACAATGAGTGGAGGTTTTTAGAC
>JAAYDB010000130.1 GCA_012729475.1 Bacteroidota bacterium | reverse complement strand
TGCAGGTCGTGCAGTTTTCTATTTGTTTCCTGGTTTTAAGTATTTAATAAAACTACTTATGCTATTCATTAATTGTTGAATTTTGTTTCTTCTTAATTGAGCCAGATCACTCGATATATAATCCTGATCTTCTGATATATAATACATACTCTTCATTTCTCCGGTCGATCCTTTCGATATATTAAGGAAGTACCTGAACTCAGCATCACTATTTCTACAAAATCCTTCGCTAATATTATTCATTATTGAGATCCCGGCTCTTATAATCTGATCTTTAAAACAAGGATCATCACAAGCCCTAAAATCAGCATATACCTGGTTTACAAGTTCTCTGGACATTTTCCAAATAACCATTTCTTCAAAATTTTTAATTGTTCCCATTTTAGCACGATTTAATTATTATACTATATTTAATTATATGTATTCTCCCTTTTTTCATGACCTGCACGACCTGCATGACTTGCATGACTTGCATGACTTGCATGACTTTTCTTCAACATTATAGGCTGATACACCACCAATCCTGCCAGGCTGAAAACGAGTCCGCTTATAGTAGCGGCAGCGAGTGCAAACCAGAACCGCTCGTCTCTACCTGTAAGAAGGAAGGGTATAAGGCCTACTATTGTAGCCATCAGGGTGAGTAATATGGGTATGATCTTGTTATTGAAAGCTTTCACATAGACAATATTGAGTGGCAGAGAAGGCCTCCGTCGTCTTAGACTGTTATAATCATTCAGAATATACAGAGTTGAATTGACAACGATACCACAAAGCAGTATCATTGCTGCAAACACTCCCTCGTCGACTGTTATATTAAACACATGGAAAGTAATGAATACACCTATGAATGAAAAAGGAATAAGGCTTATAACCACAAAGGGTTGTTTAAAAGATTCAAGTAATATTGAGCAGATAAAATATATAATCAGAATAACAAGGAAAAGAAGATGATAATTTGCTTTTCCTTCTTCCCATGAGTACCTGTATCTGCCGTCCCGGGCTGTATATCCAAGCGGCAACATTGCATTTGTTTCATCAATATTCCTTTCCAGGATAAGTCTTCCCAGCTCGGCATTGCCGACAAAATCGTATCCGACGGTTATTACATATTGTTGATCCTCTCTTCTGATAGTATTATCTGACACTTCCCGTGTGACTGATGAGAAATCTTTCAGTTTAACGAACTGTCCTGAAGATGTTTTAAGCGGAGTATTGTTAAGGATCCAGTAATCATACAGTTCCGACTGTCTTGACCGTATATTCACAGGAGCGTTTGTCCCGCCAATATATGCAGATTGCAGGGTTGTTGTTCCGCGCGAATATTTCCTGGCTTCGTTGTATGCAAAAGCCACATCTGAGTTGTTTTCGGCAAGATAAAACTTATCCATACCCAGTCTGTTCCTGTAGACTTTCCTGTTGCGACTGCCTATTATATATCCGCTATAATTGGCTCCAAGCAGGTATACATCTTTTATTCTTCCTTTTCCGCTTTCTATGAGCCGCTCCCTTACATCTTCAGAATAAGCATACAGTGCATCATAGTTATAGCCTCTCATTATTACAGAATAGCTTGTAGTAATATAGTCGCTGTATACCTGGTTACTGAATGCTTTACCAACACCTGACACCGAAGCATGATAACTGCCGATACCATTCATATAATCTTCTATCCTTATCTTTAGGATAAAAGGGAAGATAGTTAAATCGTGTTCTGGTTTAAAGGTTATCGACAGGGAAGCCTCTTCTGCACTGTAGATATTTGTAGTGAACATATCTATCTCATTATATGCTGCCAGCATATTCTCCAGACCTGAACAGGTATTGTTAAGATCTTCTATTGTCAGCCCTTCCTCACTCAGACCTATATTAACGGTCAGACGGGTTCTCCGGACCTCATCAGACCCGCCATAATAATAGAATCTGCTGTTTTTTGCTTTCTCGTTGAATAATCTGAAAGTGCCACCCAGCACTTTGTTCACAACTGGTTTTACATCCTGAACATATTTTCTGTTACCGAGAGTCTTGTTATAAAACTTCTGGAATTTTGTGAGATCTTCCTCACTGGTCTGAGTACCTGTATCATCGGGCAGAGAATCGGGAAGATAAAATACCGGTAGTCCGAAAATAAGAAGAGCTGCTATAATGAAAGTCACTCTGTATTTTGAGATAAAGTCGATGCATTTCAGATATCTGTCTGAAAGGCGGACAACTCTTCTTTTCCTTTTGATGATCGATGAATTGAACTTCTGACGGAGTTTTATTTTATCTGTCAGGCCAGGTATGAAGAAGAGTGCCACAAGGAGTGAGACTGAAAGGTTGATGATTACAACCGCAGCAAAATCTGCCAGTGTAACCTTTGAAGCTTCATCAAGAAAGAAGATTACGACCAGGGCTCCTATTGTAGTAAGAGTGGCTGCCACAAGAGAAATACCTACTTTCCTGTTCTTCTGGTATCTGATATGGTCGGTCATCACAATTGTATTGTTGATGATAATACCAAAAGATACTGTGATGCCTGCCAGAGAATACAGATGAATCTCCAGTTTGAACAGATAGTAAAATATAAAAGCTATAAGTATATTGGCAACAAGGCTTATGGTGATTATCAGAAGATATTTGAATTCCCTGCTTATCAGGAGGACAAACAGTAAAAGAAGGACAACAGAGAGTACCGATCTGAAAATATTCCTGGTAATTTCTTCTTTCAGATAAACAGTATTATCCATGGAAGTTCTTATACTGTATCCCGGAGGCAGTTCTTTTTTGATATTGGCGATAACAGCATTTACCTCACCGGCAACCTTTATATTGTTCACATTTCTTCCGGCGCTCACATTGATATTAATTGTATTGAGTCCGTTTATCCTGTAGTAGCTCTGTGGACGCTGGTCTTTAAGTTTTATCTGTGCCACATCGGTCAGATGAATGATTCGTCCCGACACTTTTGCCACGGGGATATCATCCCATCTGAAATCCTCAGATTTGTTACCACGCAAAATCAGATATGTTCTTTTTGCATTCCCGCCTGCCATTAATTCATAAGCACCGCCCAGTTCCCGCTCAAGGCGGTAGTCTTCTATAGCACTGTTGATAGCTGAAGGATTGATATCCATTGCTGCAATTTTCTCCTGGTCGTATGTCACTTCCCATTCCTGCGGTGTTGCACCATATATACTGACACTATAAACGCCTTCCACGAGAGCTATCTTAGGTTTTATAACCTCTTCTGCCATGTTGTATATGTATGCCGGACTGGCATTGCCGTTTAGCTGAAAGCTAAGGATAGTGGATCCCGACTGGTTTGAGGGCATATTCATTGAGATAACCGGGTATGAGACTCTTTCGGGAAGTCTTTCCCGGACATCTCTCAGCAGGGAAGCAACTTCAAAGCGTTTAGCCCTCAGATCAGTATTCTTATCGAATTCGACCGTTATACTGCCTCCTGCATCCATCGTTGATGACGATATCTGTTTTATACCTGTCACTGTTGACAGAATCCCTTCGAGTGTTGTTGTGACTTCCTGTTCAACAACACGTACAGGAGCTTCCGGCCAGCTCCAGCTGATAGTGACAGATGGCAGGTTACGAGTAGGGTTAAGCTGAAGGGAAAGCAAAGGGATCATTGCCGCACCCACAATTATCAGCATGACAAAAAATATGTTGACCGTGAATGTAGAAAGGAAAGAACTGTAATGAGGTTCACTGCTCATTCTTCTCTGACAATTGTTTCGTGTGCAAGGTTGACATTTCCACTTATTATGACCAGATCGCCGGGATCAAGACCTTCTTTTATTGATGCGGAAGTGCTGTTTTCAAACTCGATAGTTACATATTTCCATATTGCCTGTGAATCCTGGCGTACGAAAACAACATCTCTGCCCTGCCGTATAACCAGTGCCTCTTTAGGCACCACCAGCTGTTCAGATACAGGTTTACGGATAATAACCCTTACGTTCATACCGTCAATAAGCTGTCCATTATTACGCAACTCAGCTTTAACCTTTATCATACCCGTCTCATCAACCTGAGGATTAATCTGCGTGATTCTCCCGGTTATCATCGTGCTGTCATTAATAAAAGAGATGATCCCCACAGGCATTCCTTTGCTGATAAAACCATATTCCGACTCCAGAACGGGAAAACCGACTTCCATTATTTCATCGTAAATAATGGCACACAGGTTATTATAGTCCTGTGAAGGATTCCATTGCTTAGCATTCAGATTTGCCACGGTACCACTGATGGGTGCATACAGTCGTGTGTTATTGAAGTTATACTGAGCCAGCTTAAGAGCTGTTTCCGCATCATCGAGTCCGCTTCTTATTCTGGATATCCTGATCTTTGAAGAAGATAATCCTGTTGTATCATAAGTATAATAACTGCTCAGCAGATCGTCTTTGAAATTTATTTCTGCTTTTTCAAGAGCCTGTTGTGCTGTAATTAATCTTGATTCATATTCAAAATCCTCTATCACAGCCAGGAGATCTCCGGCTTTCACTCTCTGACCATTTTGTATATACAGTTCTTTAATAATTCCGTTCACTTTAAAAGGGACAACTGCTTTTTTAGAAGAATAAGTTTTCCCGTTACTGATCAGCTCATGGTAATAAGTTGATGGTTCCAGTTTTACTGTTTTCACAAGCACTGCTTCCGGACGTGAAGCCCTGCGGGCCAGCTCTTCCAGGTCCTCCGTTTTTTTAGATTTGCATGAGAAAAGAACGAGTATTAACAATGATATAATAAGGTAGTTTCCGGGTTTCATTATACAGGTTTATAATTTAGTTTGTATTAACTGATTATAAAATTAGATAACAATTATGGAATTTAGAAACATTTTCAACTATTTTTTTCGGCATTTATGAATTATGAAAAGATAATTTGACCACCTGGTCTCCTTAACAATCCGTTTTAGGCCTAATTGTTCTCTGAAAGATCTTTTTTTACCATGGCGGGTAAACCTAATTTTTTATATATTTCTCTGAGTGTTTCCGGAAACAACAAACCCCGGATTTGTCTGATATTCTTTTTTCTCAGATGATCATTAAGTGTTTTGACACAAATACCATATTCATCTGCAACTTCTTTTTTTGTTTTTGCTCTATTAGTCAGCGAATCCAGTTTTT
>JAAYDB010000129.1 GCA_012729475.1 Bacteroidota bacterium | reverse complement strand
GGAGAAGTTGAGTTTATTCAAGCAAACTAAAGAACGGGGAAGTATGAAATCTTAAAATATGTAAAAATATACATATGTGTATTGTTGTTTTCAAATAATTAGGTATTTTTGGCTGATATGTATAGAATAGAGTATCTTTAATATATGAATTTAAAATTAATCATAATATGAAACCCACATGTATCAAATACACAAACAAGTATGTATATAAATTTCAATCATGCGGGTTTCATCAGACCATTAAATAAAAAATTATATACTGATGAAAACATCGGAAAAAAAGTTAGTTATTGGCAGGCGGAATGCCCTTAAAATGCTGGGGCTTGGTTCTGCAGCAATGTTGGCAGGAGGTTTCAGTGATATAGTGGCTGCTGAGCCTGCGGATATGAAACCTGTGCAGAAGCCGGTTATTTATCCGGGCAACAGCAGTGTTGCTTTTACTACCGGTACTGACCGGCAGCAGATGATGTACGAAATAGTAAAGCCTTTCGAGGCAGAGATCAGGAAAGGGCTGCAAGGCAAACAGCTTATAATCAAACCTAACATGGTTGTTACGAATGTAGAACTATGTGCGACACATGTTGAAGCTATCAGAAGTCTTCTGGAGTATCTGAAACCCATATACAGCGGACAGATAATCATTGCC
Organism: Bacteroidota bacterium; assembly: GCA_012729475.1. GTDB lineage: Bacteria > Bacteroidota > Bacteroidia > Bacteroidales > VadinHA17 > LD21. The sequence goes on along the minus strand of JAAYDB010000129.1, from coordinate 5,543 downwards.
GAATCGAGTGCGGTTGTGAATTCAGCTGAAGGATTCGGTAATTATGGTTATACTGATCTGGCGAAAGACTATAATGTAAAATTTGTTGATTTAAATACTACAGCAGGAAAACCTTATTTCATTCTGAACAAAGATCTGCACCTTGAGCAGATACAGATAGCCGATGCCTTTTTTGATCCGTCAAATTATTTTATATCAATATCCCGGATGAAGACTCATGATACTGTAGTGATGACGGGAGGTGTAAAGAATACGGTATTGGGAGCTCCTCTCAACCTTCCGGCTCAGGGGAACAGGCCAAGGATCAATTATAAGAGAAGTATGCATTCAGCAGCTCCGCGCTGGCTTCATTTCAACATGTATATGGTTGCACAAAGTATCTTGCCCGATTTTACTATTATTGATGCAGTAGAAGGGATGGAAGGCAATGGTCCTGTAAATGGTACTCCGGTAGATCACAGAGTGGCACTCGCCGGCTTCGATACGGTAGCAGTTGACAGTATGTGCTGTAAGCTAATGGACATCCCGCTGGATCATGTTGGCTACCTTAATTATTGTTCGGCAGCAGGAATAGGTAATACAGATTACAAAAAGATTGACATAATAGGAAGTGCAGATCCGAATAAGCATATCAAACCATATAAACTGAACGCTAATGCTGAAGACTATCAGTTGAAATGGAAGGATCCGCTTAATTTGCCTTCTTAATGATTTGCCGGCAGGTATTTTAATCTTTTGTCCAGATCCTTGTATTGAGGTTCAGATCTTCAACAATTTCTGTTATAAGTATCAGAAATCTAAGATTTTCTTCAATGAAGTCATAATCGGCAAGAGGTTTGAATAACCTTGTCTCAAAGAGATTTTTATTCATATTGATAGCGATGTAAACCTTTGAATCACAGAAGGACAAACTTATTCTCGAATCCCATTTTTTTCTATACGCAAGTATCCTTTCCATAAGAGAGGGGGTAAGGATATATCTGGACTCAACCTGGTCTTCACCGTAGACACAAAATTCTTTCTCAAATTCAGGGTTTTCCAGTCTGACAAGTTTCTTCTTTCCTGTCCCGACAGATTGAAGTGTTTGTCCGAATTTTCCGAACAATTTTTCGGCAGTGTCCGGCAGAACAAGGGTGTGAGTCTTAAAATGTTTGTTAAAATCAGCTATGATGAACAATCCTTTGAAAATTGTAATATATTCATCTTTCTGGTTCGATCCGTTATGACTTGTATTTTTATGTTTTGCGCTTACTTCCGAGAATTCGATATCTGTCTTTCCTATTTTACCTCTGAAATGATCTTCCCCTTTAAACTGGTCGCACCGGAGAGAGAATATCGCACTTTTTAAAAAATCCTGAAAAGACACTGATCCTCCCGGAGTATAGATAAGTTTTTCGTCAAGGAACCCGCTTATTCTGGCAATAATCTTATTTTTATATTCTTTGCGGTAGTCCTTGCTTGCCACTCCGGTGACCACCAGTCCTGCAAATCCGGTCAAAAAAGGGATTATTCCTTTAAGCATTTCTGCTTCTGACGGTATTAAGATAATTTCCAGGCTTATCGCTACTGCTGTGAAAGCAATGATAGTAATGATTCTTGTGTTGACCTTCCTTCTTTCTCTGTCAATAATCTCAAGATCAGGCTTGAGAGATGATTCATAGAACTCTCTGAAATCTTTGTTCCTGCTCATATCCGGTTTACTCAATTAATCTTTTTAAGCTTAGCGGAGAGATATCCGGTTTAACTTTTTCTGATTCCGGTATATCAAAGAGAGTTTTTCTTTCATATTTCATCAATGAAGCCATCACATTGGAGGGAAAAACTTCAACTGCATTATTGAATACAGTAACAGCTGCGTTAAAGGCTCTTCTCGAAGCAGCCAGCTGTTCTTCCGTTTCATTGATTGCACCCTGTAATTTAAGGAAATTCTGGTTTGCCTTCAGATCGGGATAATTTTCAACTGCCACAAGAATATCTGCCAGATTTTTACGGATCTTATTCTCGATTTTAACACGTTCCTCTCCTGTCAGATTATCAGATAATGCCCTTGCTCTGAGTTCGGTAATTTCCTTCAGCAGATCCTTTTCATAATTCATGTAGCCTTTAACCGCATCCACCAGGGCCGGGATAAGGTCATATCTTTTTTTAAGCATAACGTCCACAGAAGCAAAAGCATTTTCAACGTCGTTTTTCTTCCTGATAAGGGAATTATAAAGGATCAGTGAAATAAGTGCCAGAAATGCTACCAATACCAATAAGTAGATCATTCTTTCTCCGTATTTATTTATAAATAAATCTATCCCCTTTTCATTAAGGGGATAAGGTAAAAATAACAAGATTTTTTAAACTAATGAAACCCACATGTATTGTAAATACAAACATTTGTGAATATGATCTTCTGACATGAGGGTCCTCCTGCGGGGTGGCAGAGGCAATCAGACCTTTACAAACAAAATTATATACGGATGAAAGGATGCCTTGCGTGAACATGGCGCTGCTTTACAGCTAAAAACAATCTGGTTAATTACTTTATAAAATCATGTTTCCGCAACGCAGTCTGGAATCCTAAAGCGGGTTTATATGTTAAAAAATATCACCGCTATGAGGTTTCCGGAATTTGATGGAGAGAGTCCCATTGGGACAGCCTGTTTGTAGTATCTTACTTTATCCTGATTATTTTCAGTTTGTGAGTTATCTTCCCGTCATTCAGAAACAACATATAAACACCCTCCGGGATGCCGGATAAATCAACTGTGACCGTACTGGCAGACAGGTTAAAAGAATTATTGACCATAACGCATTTGCCGGAAAGATCGAAAATGTTCAATCTTACGGAATTACCATTAAAAATTCCTTCTGGTATCTTAAGAGTTAGCTGATCACCCGACGGGACCGGATATACTTTTAGTTTAAATATTGATTTGTTATCAATTGATGTTGAGTTATCAGTTACAGTTATTACCAGTGAGCATATACCTGTATCTCCATCTATGTCAATCACTGTAACCTCAGTAATGTATGTGCCGGGTGTTGTATAACTATATATAGGATTCTGCATTGTACTTGTGTTTCCATCACCAAAGTTCCACATAATCCTGACAGGGGGATTACCACCGGAAATTTCAGCAAAAAAACTTACTGTAAATGGTGCTTCCCCGTTGTATTGTAATGCCGTTGCACTGACCAGGGGGGATTCACTGTCACCAACAGATTTTGGATTATATGCAAAAAGGAATCCTTTATTGCAGACTTTTAATGCTGTTTTCATACCTGTAGCGTAATGTACAATTGTCCCGTGCGTTTCGTCGCTTGTTGAAAGCTGAACATATTTCCCGAGGTTTGCATCAAAAAGAAGATTAGTTACAGAAGTTATTGTAACAGGATTATTATAAAAAATCATTCGGTCACTTTGGGTAGCGCTGTAAAAATTTGCAGGATAAGATGCGATTGAATTGTTAAATGAACTAAAGGCATAGAGCTTCTGATCAGTCCCAAACATTCCAAAAATACTGTCCCTGAAAATCAGCTGAGACGGGAATACTGTGGAAGGATATGCAGGAATAGTCGTTTCATTGCCGGTTCCGGCATCGAATATTTCAGTGATATTTTCATTCTGATACCGGTGGAAGCAAAATGCATTTTTATAGCCGTAGGTAACTCCTGGTGTCATGGTTTTGGTTATCCATTTATCATGGACAGCCGAGTATATTATATTACTGTAAGGTTGAGAAGGATTCGTGAGAAAAACAATAGAGTAATTGCCGGCTGCAAATACTGTTGAATAATAACTTCCCGGAGTGTAACTGACTGATTTTATCAGTCCTGTCGATCCGTTGAAGCTCAGAATCTTAAACTTTGTATTATCTGTCTCTGCAGGATCTCTGTAGACAGTAATGACATATTCATTAGCCGGCTTTATACTCTGAATTGCCGGAAAATCGCCGGCCTTCCAGTCTGAGTTATGATTAGATACCGTACCATTAATAAAATCATAAAAGAAAATTTTATCACTTGTGGTAACTGCAATTAAATGACCACCGAAGTAAGATTTATTTCTGTAATCATAAGTAAAATTGAAATCGTGCTGCGAAAAACTTCGGGTGTAAGCATTATATAATATCACATTTACCTTATTACCGTTATCCTTGTCGTAGTATGAATGTAATGCGCCTTCTCCCCCGGTTAACACATCATCAGGAACAATGTGGGTGCCGTTATAGTGATAATTATAACTAAATTCATCGAAAGCTCCGCTGAGCGTATTGTAAACCCATATAAAAAAAGTAGCAATTCCTTCTGCATTAACTTCACTTCTTGAATTGAACAGGCAACATAGTTTTTTATTAACACTTACAGGATCAAAAATAGGCCTGACCATTGAAATTGGATTCTTTTCTGATGTTTTTATTGTGAAATTTCCCGTGTATGCACTATAGCCCAGACTGTAATAAGGAGGTCCTGCAACTGAATTAACAACAAACCCATGGTCAAGAAATTCAAAAGATGCTCCGCTTTCGGCCAATGAACCAAATACATATTCGGATATGGTTTTTGTAACCGTGCTATAGGCAACAATAGTAATAGCAAACGGTGTTGTGTTGGCTAAACTCAAGAAGAAATAATCAGAGGAACTCTCAATATGGCTTGAGTAATATGTTCCAACACCTGTGTAATCCAGGCTTCTGATCCGGGAATCTTCAGCGTCGAAAAAGTAAATCTTAGTATCAGTTACCAGATAGCAATAATTCTCTTTACATCCAGCCCATTTATTTGCAATGTTTATAATATGACCTTCGAACAGGAGCTGTGCAAAATTGCCATTTTGTGTACTGTAAAAAACAGCCACGGAATCATTCAGGATCATGGCGGTATTGCCATTTGAATAAACATCTGTCCAAGGCAGGTTGGTTGATACCTTTATTGAACTCCATCTTCCTGTATTAATATTGAATCCAAATACATTACGGGATGAATTTTCAGCAAATATCAGGCATGTTCCTCCAACAGCAAATTTGTTTTGGGAAGTTATATTATGCCCTAAATTTAAAATTGACCAGCCTTCCTGCTGGGGAAACATAATATTCCCCGGAAGAAAAAAAATGATGAAATGAAATAACAACAGATGTTTCTTCATATGTTTAATTTTTTATTTTTAACTGGACGAATGGAATTTACATGAATTGAAAACCATTTCTGTATATTATTTAGTAGTTGTTGCTTATGAGATTTTCATCTTAACAGTAATTTTCAGATTCTGAAATTTTTATTCTCGTTCTTTCATTCTTCATAACTCTCGTTTTCAGGAAAGCTGTTCTGCCTTGTTCTTGCCGGTAAGGAAAATACAGAGTTGAAGTTGCAGCTGATGGTATTTATTTGTTACGCCCGTGAAGAATAAATAGTACCAGCCAGCTTTACACAACAAATGAAGTTAGTATGTAATATGGTAAACTACAAGGGAGTATGAGTAATGAGGGTGTCCGGATTAGTATTGGAATATTTTGGCACAAAGCACAGAGTCTAGGGATAAGACATTCTGTGCCCTG
>JAAYDB010000186.1 GCA_012729475.1 Bacteroidota bacterium | reverse complement strand
GCATACTGCCACTGGTAGCTGATAGCACCCGGACCGCCTGTTGCAGGACTTAGCTCCGTTATTGTACCGGGATTATCTCCTGCACACAGAACCTGGTCAGACTCTATGCTCCCCGGAAGTAGTTCCGGAGGCTCTGTAATATTAATAGTAGCCTCACGGTAACAACCATTGGCATCGGTGACCCTCACTGTGATACTTCCTGCTCCGGCATTGAAGAAAGTGTAATAATTGAAGCCGGGTACAGCAAATGTTGCAGATGACGTATTGTCTTGTACAGTGAAGGTATAAGGCATAGTACCTCCTGCTGCATTGAATGTGCCGGTACCATCCTGGTCACCGTTACAGTCAAGCAGTATATCAGGTGAAGCTGTCAGCTGCAGTAAAGGAGGTTCGGTTATCATGACAGGTATTATCACCATACAGTTGTTGTTATCCCTTACCGTCACATTGTATGATCCTGCTGACAGACCCGGGAAGGTGCCGTCAATCTGCCAGTTGGCACCTCCGTCAATACTGTAGGTATAGGGAGATGTTCCTGAACCGGCAGTGGCCTCTACTGTCACTATACCATTATTGCCTCCGTTGCATGACACATTGGTAACTGATGTTATTGATGCTGTAAGCTGTGAAGGTTGTGTAATGATCACCGGAATTTGTTTGATACAATCATTGGCATCTCTTACGAGAACGGTATAGCTGGCTGCTGCCAGAGAGGAATATGTTCCGGAAGCATCCCATGAAGCTCCTCCGCTGATACTGTACTGATAAGGTGGTGTACCGGTACCGGCAACAGCCTCAACAATAATTTCTCCCGTAGCATTGTTATAACACAACACATCTGTCTGTGATAATATGGAAGCATCAAGAGCAACCGGTTCTGAAAGCGTTACGTCACCTGTTATCATACATCCGTTGATATCCATGACTCTTACATAATAGTCTCCGGCTGACAGATTGATGGCTTCTGCTGTGAGCTGACCAATTGGTACGGTCATAGCTGCATCGCTGTACCAGCTGTAGAAATAAACTCCGGTACCACCTCCTGCAACAGCTTCTGCTTTTCCGTCAGAAGCTCCGTTACAGCTTATGTTCTGCCCGTTATAATCGCTTGTCACATTTACAGTCAGTGTAAGTGCCGGAGGAGCTGTGATAGTAACAGGAACTGTCGTAGTGAAACATCCGTTAACATCTGTAACTATGAATGAATAAGTACCTTCCGGCAGACCGGTAAATATTCCGGTCAGTTCACCGCTTGTATTGGATGGTATCTCAACACACTCATAAGTAAGTGCTCCTGTGCCGCCACTTGCAGTAACGGATATTCTTCCATCGGAAGCATCGTGACAGGAGAGCTGGCTTCCGTAATAATTACTGGTCACTTCAGCAGTGGCAGTAAGGACAGAGGGTTCAGAAAGAGTAACAGGTACAGTAGTGAAACTACACATATTAAGATCAGTTACCGTAACTGTGTAAGTTCCTGCAACAAGATCTGTAAAGATACCTGTCGTTTCTCCTGTTATATTACCCGGATCCTGATCAAGTACATAAATCAAAGCTCCGGTACCACCTGATGCCGTAACACTTATCTCTCCGTCAGCCATTCCGTTACAGCTTATATGGCTTCCGTTATAATTGCTGCTTATTGAAGCTATGGCAGTAATGGCAGGAGGATTACT
>JAAYDB010000128.1 GCA_012729475.1 Bacteroidota bacterium | reverse complement strand
GCGAGGTAAACAACAGTCCGGTTGAAAAAATTATCAGGCAGAAAAGGTTCAGAGATAAGGATCTTGCCTTTTTGCGGAATTTTATCTTCAGGAAGTATTTTAAAAAGATCGGCTTCCGGTTCCATACTCTGTCATTATTAATGCAATAGTACAAAGTTATAAATTAGATTGCCCAAAAAAAGATTATTTAGCAAATAATTATATACTTCCTTCAAACTGACCGGCTCGTGGGCCGAAGCAAACGTGAAGGAGTGTTACACCAGGTATTTCTTTTGCATAATCGTCAGAGAAAGTGATTTTTCAGGATCGTCGATCAGCTTTTTGTATCCGGGTACCGGGCTTCTGTCGGGTATTTATCCGGACGTGCTTCTTTCATTATCTTATAGACAGCATCGAATATATCTTCTGCATTTGGTTTGGAGAAATAATCTCCGTCGGAAGTATAGGCCGGCCTGTGTTCTTTCCCGGGCAGGGTTACAGGCGGAGAGTCCAGGTAATACCATCCTCCCTGCTTCTCAATAAACTGTTGCATCATAAAGGCTGTTGTTCCACCTGGTACATCTTCATCAAGAAACAGTATTCTGTTTGTTTTTTTGACTGATTCAAGTATAATACCTTTTGTGTCAAAAGGCACCAGTGTCTGTACATCGATGAGCTCAACGGATATGTCATGTGCCTCCAGTTGATTAACTGCCTCTGCTGCTATTCTCACTGTAGATCCGTATGTCACAAGAGTAATATCCGTGCCCGTAGTAATGATTTCAGGTACTCCGAGAGGTATTTTAAATTCTCCCACGTTATCGGGCATTTTTTCGGGCAGTCTGTACCCGTTAAGGGGTTCAATCACTATAGCCGGATCATTTCCTTCGAGAAGGGTATTATAGAATCCGGCAGCTCTTGTCAGGTCACGGGGTGTACACACATATACACCTCTGACGCTATTTATCAGCATGCTCATAGGTGATCCGGAATGCCATATACCTTCCAGTCTGTGCCCTCTTGTCGATATTATCAAAGGAGCCACCATCCTCCCGGCAGTGCGGTAGTGAGTTGTGGCCAGATCATCGCTCAGCACCTGAAGTGCATACATAAGATAATCCAGATACTGTATCTCGGCTATCGGCCTCATACCCCTAAGAGCCAGGCCTATACCCTGCCCCAGTATAGTAGCCTCCCTTATACCGGTATCCGTGATACGCAATTCCCCGTATTTCTCCTGCAAGCCTTCAAGAGTCTGATTGACCCCGCCAATATTTCCCGTATCCTCACCAAATGTTACCAGTAAGGGGTACTTTTCAAACAGCTTATCGTAATTATCCCTTAACACCTTCCGGCCCGGCACTTCAGGAGATTTATCGGAATAAACAGGAGACACAGGTTCCACATTGAGTACAGATGACGCTGTTTCATTATAAAGATATGCATCGTAGCTGAGGGCTGCGTCTTCATAATTTCTTTTGAGCCAGCTATGCAGTTCCTCTCTAAGATTATCGGCTTTCCTGCATGTCTCACATACATTCCTGAGTATTTTACGTGCAGCTGAAAAATTATCTTTACGAATGGGTGCCAGTATCTTACTGAGTTCATCCGTTATCTGTTCCACTGATTTTTCCTGGTAAGTCTCATCACACTTGCACGTCCGGCTGCGTATTATTTCCACCAAAGCATCTCTTTCCACTATGATAGGATTCTGAAACATCTCCCAGGCTTTCTTTCTTGCCTTTTTAACTTCCGTAACAGTTTCTGCGGCAACAGACACCAGTTCTTCTTCCGTAGCAAGACCACTGTCTATGATCCATTCTTTCATTTTGAGTATCGGATCATTATCTTCTTCCCATTTTAATCGTTCCTTACTCTTATAACGTTCATGTGAACCTGAAGTGGAATGTCCAAGAGGTTGTGTCATCTCTTCAATATGAAAAACAACAGGTATGTGATCCTTTCTGCAAAGAGCGATTCCCTCTTCATATAATTTTATCAGTCCCTGGTAATCCCATCCTTTTCCTTTGAATATCTTTATCCCCGGTCTCTCACTATCGCCTTCAAAGCCTTGAAGTATATCGGAGATACTCCCTTTGGTAGTCTGGTATTTCTTTGGCACTGAGATACCGTAGCCGTCGTCATAAACAGTCACAGCCATCGGCACCTGAAGCACTCCGGCAGCATTGACAGTCTCCCAGAAATGACCCTCAGAAGTACTTGCATCGCCTATTGAGCCGAATGCCACTTCGTCACCCTTCATTGTCAGGTTGGTAAAACGGTGAAGATCTGTATTCTGACGGAAGAGTCTGGAGGCATAGGCCAGGCCAAGTAACCTGGGCATCTGACCAGCTGTGGGAGATATGTCGGATGATGAATTTTTCTGTTTCATGAGATCTCTCCAACTGCCATCGGCATTAATGTTGGGTACGGAAAAATGATTATTGAACACTCTGCCCCCGCTTCCGGTAAAAATATTCCGGTCAGTATTTCCATATAGCTGATGAAAAAAATCCAAAGGAGTATAGAGTTCCATTGCCATCATCCATGTCTGATCCCTGTAATACCCTGACCTCCAGTCACCTTCTCTGAACTGCTTTGCCATAGCTATTTGGGTTATCTCCTTACCATCACCAAAAATGCCGAATTTAGCTTTGCCGGTTAACACTTCACGGCGTCCTGTTATACTCAGATTACGGCTTAGATTAGCCAGCCTGAAATCGTTCAGGACGGTTTCTTTTTTTAAACGGTTCTCCGGTGATTTCTTATCGCTTTTCATCATTATTAAGCTTTGTTGTATACTGATCTTTATTCTATAAACAAAAAATCAAGGTTGTTGTTTAGTGTATGAAGTAGAAATGATAAGTATCTTTGAACACTGTATAAAGAGATAATTATGTTTTTAAAATTAGCAATTATAAGTATCGTTTTACTGGTTTTTGTGCTTGTGGGTCTGGGTATCAGCATTTTGCTTAAGCCAAAGGGTAAATTCCCGGAGATACATATCGGACGTAATAAGAACATGCTTCAAAGGGGTATCCGTTGCGCACAACATACTGATACTGGCTGTAAACCTGTAAACAAGAATGAATGTCTTAATTGTGGAAGCCCTGGGATTAATTGCTGAGTGGATGGACTTTATTGCTGCTACCGACATCTAAATACTGCAGGACCGCTTTTCATTCTGATTCAGAAATACTTTTTTTGAGACTCTCTGATGTCCAGGTCCGGAAATTACCGTTCTCATCTGAAAAAATAAGATATGCTTCAAATTCAGTATACCTCTGAAGAAAAGCTATACTTTCATCTTTGCCCATAACCATACAGGCTGTAGCAATACCATCAGCAACAGCACATTCATCTGCAATTATTGTTGCGCTCAGCAGCTGATTACTTACCGGATACCCTGATCTGGGGTCAATAGTATGGGAATATTTAACACCGTCCTTAACATAAAATTTCCTGTAATTACCGGAGGTAGCAAGTGCTTTGTCCTGCAGGTTTATTATTGCCTGGATATCCTCTCCGGGGAACAAATTGTTATCCACAGGCCGGTCAATCCCTATGCGCCATTGTCTGTTATCTCTCATTCCTTTCACTCTCACTTCTCCTCCTATTTCCACAAGGTAATGTCTGATATCCATGCTGTCCAACAGACTACATATAACATCTACTGAATAGCCCTGAGCCACAGCGTTAAAATCAAGACTTATACGGGGGTCAGATTTCAAGACAGATCCATCTCTGATGCTTACCTTACCGAAACCCACAATAGCAAGAAGGCTGTCGCGGGATGATTCCCTGTAGTTTTGAATAGCATCAGGACCAAAGCCCCAGGCCTTCACCAAAGGGCCGACTGTTATGTCGAAAGCCCCCTCCGTCATTGCCCATAACTCTTTTGAAATCTTAAAAGCCTCCGTGAAATATTTATCGGTTTTGAGCGATTCGTTCCTGTTAATCTTTGAAAGAACAGAAGAATCTTCATACAGAGAAAGAGACATATCGAAATCACGAAGTCTATTTTGAACCAGGGTTTGCATCTCTTCCACATCAAAGTCACTTGCACTGCCATATACTATTCTGTAGGTTGTCCCCTGCACAAATCCATCGAAGCCGGAGTAATTGATTATCTCTTCCCTGCATGATACAGCAAGCAGAAAAAGAAAAATAACTGCTAATAACGATTTAAATATACTTTTCATTTACCATTATATTAACGGATAACAGTAACTACTGTTGTCATTATCATCACATATATCCGGTTACACATTCAATTAATACTCTATACCAGGGGTACAGTGACCGGTCATATACCGAAATCATCGAAGGATATATTTTCATCCGGGACTCCCAGGGAGTTGAGCATGTTTACCACTGCACCATTCATGACTGGCGGACCGCAGAAATAATATTCAATATCTTCAGGTTCGTCAAGTTTGCTCAGGTAATTATCGAACAGGACCTGATGAATAAAACCGGTATAGCCGGTCCAGTTATCCTGGGGCAGAGGTTCTGATAAAGCCAGATTGAAAGTAAAGTCAGGAAATTCTTTTTCAATAAGTCTGAATTCATCTTCATAGAATACTTCGCGGAGTGATCTTGCTCCGTACCAGTATGACACTTTCCTTTTTGTCTTAAGGCTATGGAAAAGGTGGAAGATATGTGATCTGAGAGGTGCCATACCGGCTCCTCCTCCTATATATACCATTTCGCTGTCAGTATCTTTAATATGAAATTCTCCGTATGGTCCTGAGATAGTAACTTTATCTCCCGGTTTTCTTGAAAATATATAAGAAGAACATATTCCCGGAGGGACATTCATGAATTGCTTCTTCACATTGTCCCATGGCGGTGTAGCTATTCTGATATTAAGTTTGATAAGGTTTTTTTCGGCAGGGTAGTTAGCCATCGAATAAGCCCGGAATGTTTCTGTTCTGTTCTTTATTCCAAGATCCCACATCTTATATGCATCCCAATCAGCTCTGAATTTTTCTTCAATGGTAAAATCCCTGAAACTTGCTTCATACCGGGGAACATCGATCTGGATATATCCGCCCGGCTCAAAATTCAGTTCTTCTCCTTCCGGCAGTTTTACTACAAATTCCTTAATAAAAGTAGCCACATTTCTGTTTGACACTACTTCGCACTCCCATTTTTTTATTCCGAGAACAGCTTCGGGTAGTTTTATTACCATTGGACCCCGTATTTTCACCTGGCAGCCGAGACGCCAGTTATCATTTTGTTCTTTACGGGTAAAAAAGCCTGTTTCTGTAGGCAGGATTGATCCGCCACCTTCCAGTATCTGGCACTTGCACATCCCACAGGTACCTCCACCTCCGCATGCTGATGGAAGGAAGATATTATTAGAAGAGAGGGTTGACAGAAGATTTGAACCCGGGTTAACCTGTAGTTGTCTTTCATTAACATTTAGTGTAACCTCCCCCTTGGGCAGGAGTTTATCTCTGGCCAGCAGAAGGAGAGCCACAAGCAGAAAGATAATGATAAGGAAAACAATTATGCTTATCAATAGAGTTCCAAGAGTTGTAACAGCTAAAATCATGTTCCGAATTTATCAGTTAGAGTTTGATTCCCATAAATCCCATAAAAGCTATTGCCATGAGACCTGTTATAATAAAAGTTATACCCAGTCCTCGCAGGGGAGCAGGCACATTGCTGTAACGTATCTTCTCCCTTATAGCTGCAATACCGACTATTGCCAGGAACCATCCTATCCCTGATCCGGCACCGAAAACAAGAGCTTCTGTAATATTCAGGAATTCACGTTCCTGCATAAACAATGATGCACCGAGTATGGCACAGTTAACAGCTATCAGCGGCAGGAATATACCGAGAGAGTTATATAATGCCGGACTGAATTTCTCAACGATCATCTCAACGAGTTGTACCATAGCTGCAATGACAGCAATAAAGATCATAAATGTAAGGAAACTGAGGTCTACGTCGGCAAAGCTTTCGCCCAACCATATCAAAGCTCCCTTTCTTAGTATATATTTCTCTATAAGAAAATTAACAGGGACTGTGATAACAAGGACAAAAATAACTGCTATGCCCAATCCTACTGAGGTTTTGACTGTTTTTGACACAGCGAGATATGAGCACATGCCAAGGAAGAAGGCAAAAACCATGTTGTCAACAAAAATTGACTTGATAAAAATATTCAAAAGGTTTTCCATAATGATTCCTGTTGTTTATTTTTCTATTAATTCCCTGTTCCTGCTTCTCTGGACCCATATTATCAGTCCGACAACAATAAGAGCCATTGGGGGTAATATCATCATTCCGTTATCTTCATACCCGAAAGAGTAAACACCAATTTTTTCAAGGATGGGGTATCCCATAATGGTACCTGATCCTAAGAACTCCCTGAAGAAGGCTACAATTATCAGAATTATTCCATATCCTGCTCCGGCGCCAATACCGTCCAGCAAAGCAGGCCAGGGCTTATTTGCCATGGCAAAAGCCTCAAGACGACCCATTATGATACAGTTTGTAATGATTAATCCCACAAAAACCGACAATTGCCTGCTAACATCAAAAGCATAAGCCTTAAGGGTCTGATCAACAAGGATAACCATGGTAGCAATAACAACCAGTTGAACAATAATCCTTATTCTGTCGGGAATATAATTTCTCAGGGCAGATACGATAAGATTCGATACTGCCAGCACAATCGTAACTGAGAGAGCCATGACCAGTGCCGGTTCCAGTTTAACAGTAACAGCCAGAGCGGAACAAATACCCAGGACCTGAACGGTAACCGGATTATTTCTCCCAAGCTGATCGGTAAACAGTTTTCTGTTCTTTTCTGAGAATAATGGTTCTTTCTCTTTACTACTCATAATTAATTTCTGTTTTGTGTCAGATAAGCATCGTATTTTTTCAGACAGTCAGAGAGCATCTCTTCAAGGGCTTTACTCGTTATTGTCCCTCCCGAGATAGCATCTACTCCATGTTGATCAGAAGGATCAGCCCCTCCTTTAAGAACCTGTACAGAGACAAAACGGTCATCCTGGTATAGCTTTTTCCCGGTGAACATACTTTCAAACCCTGTAGTGTTTATTTCGGCTCCCAACCCCGGAGTCTCTTTATCGTGATCAAAAGTGACACCGTAAATAGTATTTAAGTCGGACCGCAGTGACACATAACCATATATCGGTCCCCATAAGCCTTTTCCTTCAACCGGAAGAATAACAACTTTTTCACCATCATCAGGGAAAGCCCGGAAGACTGGCAGGTGCTGATCTTCAGGCGGTTTACGCTGTTCATTCCTCAAAACAACATTAAAAGCATCAACATCTTCAATCACTTCACCCTGGATATTCAGGACAAAGCTTTCGGTGATATACCTGTCGTATAGTTCAACACTGTTATCTTTTGTGGAAATAACACCTATTGATTCCAGCATACTGCGTTTCTTTGCTATCTCAAGATTACGTTCCTGGGCTGGCTGAAGCAATGTAGCTGCAAGGGCAAGCAATGATGCCACAATGACTACCATAATGAATGAAAAAACGAAAATATACCTGTTACTGAAATTTTTCATACCCCCTGAATATTATTTGCCAGACTGGCTCTTTTAAGCCTTTTTTTAATATGTGATTCGATAATATAATAGTCGATCAGAGGTGCAAAGAGGTTCATCAGGAGGATGGCAAGCATCACTCCTTCCGGATAAGCGGGGTTAAGCACCCTGAACAATATCGACAATACACCGATGAGAAAACCGTATATCCATTTCCCCTTCTCTGTCTGTGAAGCAGTGACAGGGTCAGTAGCCATAAAAACAGCTCCGAAAGCAAATCCTCCCATCACAAAATGGTAATAGAAAGGTAATTCCATAAAGGGATTGACGGCAACCAGATTAAGAAGCAGACCCATGGCAAGTCCACCAGCAAAGACACTCAATATGATCTTCCAGCTGCCGATACCGGTAATAATAAGTATCAATGCTCCCAATAAAACAGCTATTGTCGATGTCTCTCCTACTGATCCGGGTATGGTCCCGATGAACATCTCCAGAAAAGAAGGTATACCTGATAATTCTCCGCCAGCTGCATAAGCCAGGGGTGTGGCTCCCGAAAAACCATCTATTATGTTCTCCCCGGCAGTCAGATTATAAGTCCAGACCGTATCGCCGGTCATCCATCCCGGATAACTAAAGAACAAGAAAGCTCTGGCCAGAAGAGCCGGATTGAATACATTCATCCCTGTACCTCCAAAAACTTCCTTGCCCAGTATCACTGCAAAAGCTGTAGACAGGGCAAGCATCCACAAAGGAACATCAACAGGCACTATCAAAGGGATCAGGATACCTGTGACAAGAAAACCTTCATTGATCTCATGGCCTCTAATCTGAGCTGCTATGAACTCTATACCCAGACCTGTGACATAACTGACAATAATCAATGGAAGAATTTTAAGGAAGCCAAACCAAAAACATCTGATAATCTCAGCATCTGCACCTATGGAACGGAAATACTGCAGACCCACATTGTAGGAACCAAATAACAGCGCCGGCACCAATGCTATTACCACAATTATCATGGTACGTTTAAGGTCGATACTGTCGCGTATATGTGATCCCCTTACAGTAACCCTGTCAGGTACAAACAGAAAGGACTCAAATCCTTCAAACACTGAACGGAGTTTTGCAAACCTTCCTCCTTCAGTGAAATGAGGCTTTATCTTATCAATCTTTTTTCGTAAAGAATTCATTATATAATATTTCTCATATTCCTAACTCATTTCCCTGATCATCAGATCAAGACCTTTTCTTATGATAGATTGTATTTCTATCTTAGACGGACATATAAATTCGCAGAGGGCAAAATCTTCCTCTGCAACTTCATAAATACCAAGATTCTCCATAAGATCTATATCCTCAACCAGTATAGCCTTGCAAAGCTGCATGGGATAAATATCCATAGGTAACACCTTCTCGTACTGACCTGTCATCACAAAAGCTCTTTCACCTCCATGAAAGTTAGTATCCGGTGTAAAGGCTTTCTTTGGCAGGAAAGCTGAGGTGAAGGCTCTGGAAAAAGTAAGTTTTTTGTTCCCTGGAAGGGCCCAGCCCAAAAACTCAAAATTATTTCCCTCAGGAATAACAGTTATCTGAGAGTCATAAAAGCCAGGAAAACCATCCCTGCTGATGCGTGTCCCTGTAAGAACATTACCGCTTATATATCTTACATTGTCATTTTCAACATTGCCTTCAACAACAGACGCGACACAGGCTCCTGTAAGTATCCTGTAATAACATGGCTTTGTAACTTCAGAACCGGTAAGAGCTATTATCCTTTCGGGCTTATATATGCCTTCTGTAAAAAGACGGCCAATAGCAATAATATCCTGAAGGTTAACTGTCCATACCACTTCTCCTTTGTTGAGAGGATCAATATGGTGTATGTGCACACCTACGTTACCCGCAGGATGAGGGCCTGAGATATAAGAAATCTCAACTCCTTCAGCATTGCTTAGCACAGGTGAAGTCTCTCCCTTACTATTGAGAACAAGATGAACCTTCCCGTCAGTCAGCTTTGATATTGCCAGTAAACCTGACCTGAACAGTTCTTCTGAAAAATGACTTATTACAAAACTGAGATCGGGAGCCAGAGGAGCTGTGTCAAAAGCTGAAATGAATATAGCTTTGGGCTTTTCATAAGGTTTCGCAATAATATTATAAGGCCTTTGCCTTACAGCAGGCCATAATCCTGATAAAAGAAGTTCACGCGTTATCTCTTCACGGGTAAGTGAAGAAGGATCAGCTTTCGCGAAACAGATATGATCATCGCCTTCCTTTTCTACAATAACTTCAAGTATTTTTCTTCTTTCTCCCCTCTCAACCGATATTACAGTTCCACTTACCGGAGAAACAAATAATATATCAGGATTCAGTTTACTATGAAATAGCGGAGTTCCTGCTTTCACCTTTTCTCCCGCTTTAACATCAAGCTTTGGTATCAGTCCGGGGAAATCAACCGGTTTAACCCCAAACCTCAAAGGATTAACAGCTTGTGCCAAAATCCTTTCAGCAGTACCACTGATCGGAATGTCATATCCTTTCTTCAGTTTGACATGTCTGGGCATATTACAGAGATTTTATTACATATCATAAGGCCATCAGCCGGACATTTTCATTTCACGTCTTCCGTATCCGGAGAAGAATAAATTCAGGTCTGCTCAATGAAAAAAGGGCAAATTATGGCAATCCAAAAATTCATATACAAAAATATAAAAGCTATCGACATTTGTAACTTTAACAAGACAAGTTCTGACATTTTTGCACTATTTTTGCTAACAAGCTCCTGAAAAAAATCAACAAAATGCATAAATTTCTGATGTTTCTCTTCTGTGTGGTAATGTTATCCCGTCATCTGTCGGGAGAGGATACAGGGAATTATTATACTGATGCGGTTTTTGATGAACGCATAAAGACAGTGCAGCTTTATAAGGAAGGCTGGAATCTTTCTTATCCTGTGATGAAACTGTTCAGTGATGAAAAACTGATTCTTCATTTTGATCTTCTGGATGAAAACATTGAAGATTACTATTATACTTTTTACCACTGCAGTAAAGACTGGGTAAAATCTGATGTTTTCTCAAGTGAGTATCTGGAAGGTTTTCCTGAGAACCCTATTGAGGAATTCACAGCTTCATTCAATACAACAGTTAACTATTTTCATTATAAACTTGTGTTTCCCAACGAAAGAGTTAAACTAACCATCTCCGGTAATTACATTCTCTTTGTCTATGCTGACGGCCATCCGGAAGATCCGGTTCTCACCCGGCGCTTTATTATAACAGAAGATGCCGCAAATGTTGAAATCGATATGCACAGACCCCTTGTTTCTTCAAATTATAATACAGGACAACAGGTAGACTTCAGAGTAAATATCGGAGGACTGGACCTGACAGACCCATACAGAAACATCTATTCCTTCATTCTTCAGAATGGCCGTTGGGATAATGCAAAAAAGAATCTTAAACCCGACATTACAGGAGGCAATGAATTAATTTACAACTCATTATCTGAAGAGAACATTTTCGACGCCGGAAATGAGTTCAGATATTTCGATATCAGAAGCATTAAATACCTGTCGGAATACCTTGTTAGCATAGATTATCTGGCACCAAATTATCATATCTACCTAAGACCTTCTGAAAACAGACAGTTAAGACCATATTTTCACTCACAGGATTTCAACGGAAAGTTCTACATAGCCTCAGCTGAAGGCAGGGATGCTGATACAGATGCTGATTATGTTTATGTTTATTTCACTCTCCCTTCATCATACCTCCAATCCGACAGCAGGGTTTATGTGATGGGATATCTAAGCGACTGGAAAACAGGAAAGAATAATATGATGACCTTTAATCAAAGCAAAGGACAGTACGAGTGTACCATGTTTTTAAAACAGGGAGTATATAACTACGAATATATGGTAGTAAGAAATAACGTTCCGTTAACACAGTCCGGGTTTGAGGGCAGTCACTACGAGACTGAAAATGATTATATGATTCTCGTGTACTACAGAAACCCGAGAGATCGCTATGACCGCTTGCTGACCACAGCTTCAGCAAACACTTTCAATAATTTATCCCGCTAAGCACAATCATCTTTTTTTCTGTTTTGCGGTTTAAATTTCTTCAGCCTGGAGGGCTGGACTTCCAATAGCCCCGGTTTCGCCCGGGGCAGTGACAATAACACCAATCCAACCCTGGAAGGGTTGCCTTCAATTATCTTAGTACTGTAATCTACAACCTGGTTAAAATTCCGAAAATTTGATCAAACAAGCAGGTACTCCTCTTTAAAAGGGATCTTGTTTTCTTTTAGAAGTACTGTCATTTCCTCTTTGAATGAAATCTTCCTGTGATGTTCTTCCTGATTTTGAATATAGTGTATAAGAACAGGCTTCATTGAAATATTATACGTAAATGCACCATAACCTGCCTGCCAACCAGGAAATAGCTTAAATAGACGTTTTCCCTTCACCATCATTTCATGGCTGGCCCTTTTTATGTCACGAACAAGACCTGCAAGAGTAATGGTTGTTGAAACATGTGTAAGAATATGTACATGATTTCCACATCCTCCAATCTGGTAAGGATGGCATTCTCTTTTCATCAAAATACCAACAATGTATCCGAAAAGTGAACCTTGATTTTCTTTATTAAGAAATTCTGTGTAGTCTTTACTTCCAAATACTATTTGGTAAAGAATTTGTGTATAAGTTGACATATTTTTATTCCAATTAAAGTGAGCAGCACAACAAATATAAATATTAAAATATGAATTATCAATTTGAAGTCAACCCCTCCAGGGTTGTTGTTATGATGTAATGCACCTTTCCCGGGGTGGAACCCGGGCTACTGGAAGTAAACCCTTCCAGG
>JAAYDB010000183.1 GCA_012729475.1 Bacteroidota bacterium | reverse complement strand
TTCCTTGATCAAAAACGAAAGCTGGGATTGGTAAAAAGAATTCAAAAACAAATGGTTAAATTTGATATAAAACCAGAAGAAATTGGGATTGGTAACTATCTGATTACCAACTATAATTATTGACGTTGGTCAGAATTTATAAAGACACTACCTGAGTATTTTAGAGGCTCTAATTTTCCCTGTTGAATTTTGAATAAAATCTTTTACGTATAGAAAAGATTACATAAATTTGTATCCAAATGAATACAGAGTTGTGAATGTATGTAATTGAGAAAACAGTTGAATTTGACAAATGGCTTAGAAAACTTAAAGATTTAAGAGCAAAAGCCAAAATATTATTTCGCATTCAAAAGATTGAAAATGATGAACACCTTGGAGACTGCGAACCTGTAGGAAATGGTATTCGGGAGTTAAAAATTGACTAAGCAAAAGGATATAGGGTATATTTTAAAGAATCAGATGGTAAAATCATTATTATACTTAGTGGTGGAGATAAATCAACTCAGCAGAAAGACATTGAAAAGGCAAAGGAGATTTTCAAAAGAATTAAAAAGTAGAGAGATGGAAATTTCAAAATTTGATATTGCTGACTATTTAGATAGCAACGAGATGATTGCAGAATATCTAAATGCTGTTTTAGCAGAAGGAAATGATTCCGATGTAATTATAGCAATCGGACATATAGCAAAATCAATCGGTATGACAAAAATCGCTCAAGAAACTGGATTAAGTAGACCTAGTTTATACAAAGCTTTATCGGATGGATCAAAACCTCAGTTTGAGACTATCATGAAAGTATTAAGAGCCATTGGGGGACAGATACAAATAAATCCCATGACTACATAAAGAAAAACGCACCACTACAAGCGGTATAGGTCATGGCTCGTTTCTGTGACTACCGTAACTTTGTAACCATATTAAATTTTGTTTAACCTGACAGGAAACTGCCCATTAGTCGCCACGCCCCATACCGTCAAACATTGTGATCAATTAAAAAACCACAGAAACAGTAGAAAAATGAAATTCAAATCTATTTGCCCAAAAAAAGGCATTTATAAAAAATGCTTGGTTTTTAATGTACTAACAGCGGCTTTAATATTCACTCCTTCAAAAAGCTTTGCTGATTGCGAGAATAATTTTGTCAGGTTAGAAGTAGCCCAAGCATACATTAATGCAAATCCATATATCATAGCTTTTTACAGCAGCATTGAGGGGCAGTATTCTCATCTGTTCAAGGCTCAGAAAGTTTACATGGATGGAGAACAGATGACTATATCAGGTCCGGTAATACTGTCCTGGAAAGAAAATGAATATAGACAGCGTACATACAGTCTTCCCGATTCGGGACAGATTTACACTGATGAACTTTGCGGTAACTACCATTTCGGGTATTACAAACCAATGCGGGCTGCCTTTCCTCTTGCAAATCTCCTGAGTCCTACCGGAGGTATTTATAATTACAGTTCAGGCTTTTGGGCTTTTCCTGAACCTGAAGTTATTCCCGATGTTGAGAAAGGGTATGCCGCATGGCTTGAACAATTGCCCGATGTAGTCAAAGAGTATTGTTATTGGTGGTATGATAATGCAAGCATAGGGCCTCCTGTTCTTTATGAACTCATTGACAGTGTACTTTCTATTCCAGAAGGAGGCCGTAAAAAACCACCTGAACTATATATAGATTTCGACCATTGTCCGGGCGAAGGTTGCCAATTAGGGGAATGGACAACATCCGAACCCATCACCATCTTTGAAAAGCCTAATGGAGATAATAAAATAGGAGAAATATCTGCAGGGGAAACTTTCAATGCGATAACTGGCAATGTCTATCTTACACCCCTTGAAATAATCGTCAATGAATCTATTTACGTATATGATTCAATAGGTTCCATGGAGCTTGAACCCGGCAGAAAGTATTATGTTTTGTCGAATATTGGAGAAGGGCATTCCAAAATCTGGGTGAATGGCAGAATTATGATCTCTTCAAATTCACCCTACAATGATTCACAAAAATGGTGGGTTGAAATCACAACAAAAAACGGGGAAAAGGGATGGATTTTATATCCTGAAAGTTCTTCCATTATCGGCTCCGATTATCTTGAATAATTCAGATATAAAAATTAAAGAAAAACTGAGTACAATATATATGAACATGAGCGGTCAGCAAGACCCGGCGATTGTTCCCGGATGAACTACATCCCGGACATTAAAATATGTACTTATTGAGGGTTGTAAGGTATTTCTTTAAACCAACGACCAGGGTGGGCGACAGTGGTACTATCCGATTTCTTTCTCATAATCAGAAATTTTAAGTGAATAATTTCCAATTAAGGAAAGAATCGGGTATTTTTAAAACTATCCCATGCAGACGGGATTTAGTTCAACAAGCGGTAATAAAACATTGCGCTGATAATGCTAAATTAGATCCCTTCACTAACCATAACACGGACAACACGTTACCGCATTAAATCCTGACTACCGAATGAATAGACTTTTCAATGAAAGCATGAAATTTGAGAACACACGATTCCAGAATAAAGCTCTGGAAACTGGAGATTATGAAAACTGCACATTCATAAACTGTGACTTTTCTAATTCAGATTTATCCGATTTAAACTTCATAGAATGCGAATTTCAAGGGTGCAATTTTAGTCTCACTAAACTGATTAACACATCTTTCAAGGAAACAAAATTTATAAACTGTAAATTACTTGGATTGCATTTTGAAGATTGTAACAAATTAATATTCTCTTTTGAATTTGATGGCTGTACTATAGATCTCTGTTCATATAATAAACTTAATCTTAAAAAAACCAGATTCAAGAACACAAAAGTTACTGAAGTAGATTTTACAGAAACAGATTTAAAAGATTCTTCGTTTATTAATTGCGATTTGCAAAGAACGATCTTCAAAAATACGAACCTTGAAAGCGTGGATTTTCGGACCTCTTTCAACTATTCAATAGATCCTGATTTAAATCGTATTAAAAAGGCAAAATTTTCACTTTCCGGCATAGCAGGATTGCTTAACAAATTCGACATAGAGATTGAAAAATAAAAGACAGCAAAATCACATGCCAGCTCCGGCACAGACGGCAACTAAGCTTAACGAAATTATCATATAAAACAGAGAAAAAATTCGATATACATTTATTACCGGACGAAAGAATGGAAAGTACACTTGCAACGGGATTGATCTTAATATCGCCTATTTTATTAGTAAGATTCCTTTTACTTTCATATTTAGGAAAAGAAGCTCTTAAAAGGGCAGCCTTTTTCCCCCCGACTGAAGGAATTGAAAGAATTGCTTATTTGACAAATATCTTAACAACTTTTTTGCTTATTATTATCCCATTCTTTTTGAAAATCAGACTTCAAGGATTTTTAAGCATATCGGGGCTTTGTCTGATTATATTGGCTTTAGTTTTGTATACTGTTTCAATAATTCAGTTTGCAAGACCAAACAGTACCGGACTTACAATATCAGGATTATATAATATTTCGCGTAACCCGATGTATGTTGCTTTCTTCCTTTACTTCTTAGCCTGTTGCATGCTGACTGGTTCCTGGATACTTCTGATTATATTACTGGTTTTTCAGATTTCAGTGCATTTTCTTATTATTTCTGAAGAGAGATGGTGCAAAAGACAATTTGATAAAGCATACCTTGATTATGCAGCTAAAGTCAGACGATATATTTAAAAATGGCACAACTAATCACAAAAAAGCCGTTATAGTCACCTCCCGGCCTGAAAAAAACTTGGTTTACATAATATAAAGTACATGAAGTCCATATCAAAGACAGTATGGGTATTATCAATTGTAAGTTTACTTACTGATACCGCCAGCGAAATGCTCTACCCAATTTTGCCAATATACCTAAAAACAATTGGCTTTTCTGTTGCTCTGATTGGCATACTTGAAGGATTGGCAGAGGCAGTAGCCGGACTAAGCAAGGGATATTTCGGAAAAGGGATAAGAACAGGGACAAGAGATGCTATACTTTCTGAACAAGCCACCCCTCAAACAAAGGGAAAAATATTCGGATTCCATCGCTCGATGGACACCCTGGGCGCTGATTTGGGTCCTTCATTAGCTTTACTTTACTTATACTAATACCCCCAGAATTACAGAACACTCTTTTTTATTGCATTCTTACCAGGATCTTTTGCAATTCTAACTTCATTCCTACTGAAAGACAAACCGGTTATCATCCAGAAACAAAATGTCAGAACAACATTCTTTTCATTCTTAAAATATTGGACAGTTAGTTCTGTGGATTATAAAAAACTAGCACTTGGGCTTCTTGTTTTCGCTGTAGTAAATAGTTCTGATGTTTTTCTATTACTCAAAGCAAAGC
>JAAYDB010000127.1 GCA_012729475.1 Bacteroidota bacterium | reverse complement strand
TTAATCCGCTTTCCACTAAAACATGCTTTGCTCCTATTTCAGAGATACTGATAAAACGTTTTTCAAATACCCCGGCTTCTTTCTGAACAAATACAACAGGCATGTTACCGTCATAAGAAAGAGATTCAACCGGTATGGCAATGATCTCTTTCAAAGAGGAGGAGATGATCTCCAGCCTTACATTCTCACCCGGCCGGGGCCAGTTATCAATTGCAGGAACAATAGTATTTACAACAACAGAACGGCTGTTTTCATCCAGTCCCGGATTAACAGATGTGATCACTGCATTAATTTTTGATCCCGGGTCATTTTCTCTTTTCATGATCCTGACAGAGTCACCTTTGTTGACCAGGCGCGCATCATCGGGTGAAATATAACCCCTGACAAGAACAGAACGGGTGTCAAGCACACGTGAAAGATTTTCGAGGGCATTTACTGACTGCCCGGGCTCCACGAAGAGCTTTTCAACCATGCCGCTTATAGGGGCGTGCACAAGCAGCACCGGGTCAATATTTTCATCATGAACAAGAGCATCAATCTCTTTATCTAAAACGCCCAGTGCCTTAAGTTTTGAATATGAAGCCCTTACGGAAGCCGATGCACGCTGATATTCAGATGTGGCCCGCTCAAGTTCACTTACAGAACTGATTGTCTCCTCCACAAGTTGTTTCATGCGGTTCAAACGATTGGACTGATAGTGCTCTTCAGCATGTGCCTGAAGATATTCTGACACTAAAGTGCCGAATTCCAGGCTTTGTATTTTAAACAGGGGTTCACCCTTCTGCACCCAGCTGCCTTCATATTTATTAATTTCGTGTACCTGCCCGGAAATAGGGGCACTTATTATGCTGGAATGTTCGGGAGCAGGAAATACCACGCCGGGAGCTGTAATCAGATTATCAACAAAACTACCGGATACCAGGGTAATTTCAATTTTAAGATCCTTCTGCTGACGGGGGGTAAGTTTTACCAGCGATACTTCAGCTTTGTCCTGTAGCGACGGCGGGAGCTCTGACTGTTCGACAGAAACCGGCACCTTATTGTTTTTTCTATTTCCACACGCTAATACGAAAAAGATAAGAGCCGGAATTATTAATATAGCATATCTGTTCATATTATATTTTTTATTGAATTTTCTAATAAACAAGTTCCTGTCTCAGATATTTTTCCAGGGTCACCAACTGAAGATAATAATCACGGAGGGCTGTTAAGTACCTCTGTTCGCTGTTCAGGTAAGTTTGTTGAGCTGTCAGCAGATTCAAAAGGTCAATTTCCCCTAACTGGTATGCCCGCAGGCTCAAATTTTGAAGCTGAGATGCTTTGTTTTTCATTGTTTCATTATAACGATTGATAATTGACCTGCTGACATCGTAATTATGCCAGGCATATTCAATCTGCCGCTTAATGTCAAGGCTGACCTCTTTTTGCTTCCATTTAATCTCTTCCATACGTGCCAGTGACCTGTTTATTTTTCCCTTCTGATCAAAAGGATACCAAATCGGAATACTTAAGCCGACCTCGAATCCCCTGAAATTATAGCCTTCACCAAAATTCTGTTTATAAAGGCTTAAACTCAGATCAGGTAATATATTACTTTTCGCCTCCTTCAGAAAGTATTCAGTTGATTCTAATTCGTGTTGAACTGCCAGGAACCGGGGATGGTCCCTTTGGGCCAGCAGCGCTTCAATCTGGCTTATTCCTAAGTCTTTAGCATAAATTGTATCTGAAAAGGCAACAGAGTATTGTTGTTTTTCTTCCGGAAGTCCCATTACATAAAAAAGACCATATCTTGCTTTATGTAAAATCCATTCACTCTGGTCAAGGTCATTTTTAGCCTCCTCAAGCCGTAATTCAGCATTTGCAATGTCAATCCCGTTAGCCATCCCGGTCTCAAATTTTGTATAAACAGCATTATAAAGGTCCAGGGCTAACCTGTGTTGATTCTCTCTTGATCTTTGAAGGTAAATAGCATACAAAACTTCTATATAATAACTTTTTACCTCAGCTTTAATTTCATTTTCAAGGGCTTCTACTTCTAACTGCATTGCTTTTACCTCTTCTGAAACAGCTTTCATACGGTAATGGGTAGTAACGGGAAAATCTATCTCCTGGGTAACTGCAATTCTTTTTTCATCAAATATATCGCCGGGGCCGCTTGCAATACCTTCTTTAAAATAGCTTATCTCAGGAGGGGAGATTCCTGTTTCCAGGCGCCACTGGTTTTCCTTTTGTTTCAATGACGCCCTCATTTGCTGTAATTCACCATTT
>JAAYDB010000185.1 GCA_012729475.1 Bacteroidota bacterium | reverse complement strand
TCATAACCATCCGTTTGAACGGCACCTTTGTAATTATGGAGTAATTCTATGACAACTTTCTGGGCTCTGGATCCTTTATCGTAATGGAAAAACACAAGGTTGTCCATCACTGAACGAACTACCCATAAATATGCCTTTACTGCTCGCTGCTTCTTATTATCGATCACAGGTATGGTACTCTCATCAACCTGGATATAATCTGTAGAAAGAACCAATTCCCGCAACCTGTAGTACAATGCTCTTAGCAGATCACTACTTGATGTGAACCATCCGTTAACTGTCGAGGCTGGCAGGCTCACTCCAACTTGCTTAAACATATCAATCTGACGGTGAAAGGGAAGATGGTGCATGTATTTTCCCATCAGAAGCTCCGCCAGCAGACTCGCTCCGGCATTGCTGCGTGGCAATGGCAGTAATGGAAGAGAAGCTATTTTTACATTCTTCCTTTCTTTGGTTTCCTCACCTTCTGATTGCTCATGATCTTCCTGAAGTTCTTTTTTAAGCACATACTTTGGCCGGATAATCTGCCGGACAAACAACTCCCCGGGCTTATGTTCCAGGATTTCTGTTACTTCCTGGCCAATACGCTCCCAGTTCTCATCGATACCTTCAGGTTCTATGACCTCGGTTTCTCTGCGAAGGTGATCAGGTAATGGCAAGCGGACTGGCTTTTTCTTATTCTCCGGCTTTTTTCGCTCGTAAGAAATGATCTCTTTTGCTGCTTTCTCGATGACTTCTTGCTCCTCAGGAAGAACATCCATACCATCAAAATCAATTTTGCGTTGATTGGGATCTTCCGAGATATATTTCTCAGAACTGGATTTCCAGAACTTCCTACGGTACCACGCTAACTGATCTGTTAATTTCTTGATCGTGGCGGCTTGCTCCCTGATAATGGACTGTGCCTTATCTAATGCTCCATTGTCATTCTCACGAAAACGAGATAATTCCTGATACATCTCATCTCGCTCCAGTAAAAGCGTTTCTATCAGGTTATCTTTTTCGGTGTTATCGGCCACTGTTCTTATTTGTGTTTTAACTGATGCTAAGATAATAAAAACACTTGTTGAACAGACTGAAAAACAGCTGCTTATTATTAACACGAATGAAAACTTATGTTAGTAAGTTTTTAGTTTTAGCTTTCGGGGTTTGACACTTTTAACTATAAGTACTAAATCTGACCATTTGACGGTCATTGAACCCGTTGTCGGATCATACTGCGGCAACCTAAACCGCCCCGAGTCCAGCTTCTTATGATAAATGACAAGACCAGCATATTCCATATGAAGGATCTTCATAATATTCTGCTGTCGGTTAATGAAAATAAATACTTCTCCTCCCCGTACATCACGCTGCATCTCCAAGGATACTACACCACTCAAAGTATAAAAACTCTTGCGCATGTCAACCGGATAAGGATACAAATAATACTCTAATGATTGATGAAGATGGAACATACAGATTAATCGTAAAGGTGAATAAGGACTCGAAGCTGTGCCAGATCCAGATCATGCTTCAATCGTAGTATGGTCCCGTTTGGATAAACAAGTTCAAACAATGATTCTTTGCCAGAAAATATTTCGGAGCATGCTGACCCCTTTGGCAATTCCATCCCTGAAGGCTTTACAATTAAAGGAATAAAATCTTTTCTCCCCAGTTTCTTACTTAGTTTCTTCTTCCAATAATGAAAAGTGG
>JAAYDB010000022.1 GCA_012729475.1 Bacteroidota bacterium | reverse complement strand
GTGCAAAACATTGATTCTTTTTTTCCATGACACCGGAGGTGTCAACATCCAGTAGCCCGGGTTCCACCCCGGGAAAGGTGCATTACATCATAACAACAACTCTGGAGGGGTTGACTTCAAAATGACATCCTGACTGACGATAGCTTTTCTTGGTTGAAGAAGTTGAAAAAGTTGAAGAAGTTGAAGAAAGGGGGTTGAAACGGTTTTATTGCGACTACCCCGGTGGAACCTGTACTATTGGAAGTCCAGCCCTCCGGGCTGAAGAACTTTCTGTACTGTTTTGTGCGAAAGACACCCATATTAACAAGAAAAAATTACCCTTTTATTTATAAATCAATTGGTTGGCATTTTGGAGGCCCAAAAACCGCACAAAACAGGGCAGCAGAACAAATATTAATTAATTTTGTTAGTTTTTATTGAAGACAAGTGACAAATGAATGAATTTGACAGGAAAGCTCTGAACTGGGATGATAATCCCGGTCACCTTGAGCGCTCAAAAGCAGTTTCCGGAGCAATAATCGATCGTTTAGAACTGAACGGAGAAATGACAGCTCTTGAATACGGGGCCGGAACAGGTATTACCAGTATCTTACTTAAAGATCACTTTAAAGAAATTGTAATGATAGACAATTCACGTGATATGGTTAAAATAATGAGAAAAAAAATCAAAGAATCACAAGTATCAAATATTAGAGCTTTGCATTATGACCTGGAAAAAAGAAGCTGGAAACACAGCAGGTTTGATCTGGTATTCACTCAGATGGTATTGCATCATATAAGAAATATTGACAAACTGATTCTAAAACTATCGGATATCATATACCCTGGAGGATTTCTGGCAATTGCTGACCTGTATGGAGAAGACGGTTCATTCCATAAAACGGGTTTTAACGGACATAATGGTTTTGATCCTGATAAGCTTGGCCAAACAATAAAGAATTATGGATTTACGGATGTATTAAGCCGGAAGTGTCATACCATAAATAAACTGGTATCTGAAAAGGAAATGAAAAGTTTTGATTTATTTCTACTCACAGCCCGGAAACAATAAATAAGAAAATTATGTTTAATTACAAATTAAAAGATGAATATGGAAATAACATTTGAAGCAGAAAAAATTGTAACAGCTAAGTACAACGGTCATTCAATAAAAACGGATCAGCCTTTAGACAACGGAGGCCTTAATTCAGCCCCTGCGCCTTTTGATCTGTACCTGGCATCAATAGGTACTTGTACAGGCATATACGTTAAATCATTTTGTGATAAAAGGAATATCCCAACAGAAAATATAAAGATCCTTCTGGAAACCCTTTATGATGAAGAAAGCGGTTTACCGTTAAATATCAAACTTGACATTAAGCTTCCTCAGGATTTCCCTGAAAAATACAAATCTTCTCTGATTCAGGTTGCAGGTCTGTGCAAAGTGAAAAAATCTATTCTGAGTCCTCCTTCTTTTGAAATAGTCACATCAGTGGGGACAAGAGCAGAACTATATACAAGCTGAAAAACATAAAAAAGAGTGTCTTTGTAAGACACCCTTTTTCTATAGATGGAAACTAAATATTAAATGTACATACTGATCAATTGTTCCAGCAGTTCCTGTTTTCCACTTGTAATTTTCGGTTCACCAATCTCTTCTGCAATATCTCTCAGTTTTGCAAGAGTAAGCTTGCCACTTTCAAAATCTTTGCCTAGGCCTTTGTCAAATGAAGCATATCTGTCTTTCTTCATTTTCAGGTAATCACTTTCTTTCATTATTTCATCAGCAATAAGCAGAGCTCTGGCGAAAGTATCCATACCACTTACATGAGCTATGAACAAATCTTCAAGGTCTGTTGAATTTCTTCTGATGTGAGCGTCAAAGTTGATACCACCGGTTTTGAATCCTCCTGCACCCATAATAACCAACATAGCTTCGGCGACTTCATAAATATTTGTCGGGAATTCATCAGTATCCCATCCATTCTGATAGTCTCCTTTATTTGCGTCAATACTTCCGAGTAATCCGGCATCAGCTGCAACCTGAAGATCGTGTGCAAAAGTATGGCCTGCCAGTGTTGCATGATTAACTTCGATATTCAGTTTGAAGTCCTTATCAAGTCCGTAATTGCGCAGAAAGCCTACCACTGTTGCTGCATCATAATCATACTGGTGTTTTGTCGGCTCCATAGGTTTCGGTTCAATAAGGTATGTTCCGTTGAAGCCATTTTTACGGCCGTAATCGCGTGCCATAG
>JAAYDB010000021.1 GCA_012729475.1 Bacteroidota bacterium | reverse complement strand
CTCCGGGGTTTTTTAATATATGACGATATATTCAGGGGTAGTGAAAGCTAACATTCCGGTGTCAGAAAAGCAATAATTAGTGTTTTTACGGAAGAATATTCCGGAAATAATTATATCAAATATATTTTAGGTGTCTTTTGCACAGGAAAGGTGACAGCATTATATGTACATAGAAAAACGATCTGCGGAAGAGTGTTTTCCTGCAGATCGTTTTATTATCAAATGAACAGATTTTATTTTCTCTTTTGGCAGGAGAATCTGTTTATAGTCTCAGGTATAAACGGGAATTATTCTCCTCTGACAGCTTCTATACCCGGAAGTTTTTTGCCTTCCATATATTCGAGCATTGCTCCTCCGCCTGTGGATACATAGCTCACTTTATCGGCCAGTTTGTTTTTATTGATAGCTGCCACCGAGTCACCTCCGCCAATAAGGCTGAAAGCTCCCTTTGATGTAGCTTCCGCTATGGCTTTGGCTATGGCAGTAGTGCCTTTTGAGAATTTCTCCATCTCAAAAACACCCATAGGTCCGTTCCACAGGATGGTTTTTGACTTCATTATTACATCAGAGAATTCTTTTATGCTCTTTTCAGCTATATCCAGTCCCAGCCATCCTTCCGGAACAGCATCCACATCTGAAACAGAAGTGTCGGCATCATTATCAAACTTGTCGGCATTAAGGCTGTCAACCGGAAGTAAAAGACTGACACCTTTTTCCTTTGCTTTTTCGATGATCTTCAATGCAAGGTCCAGTTTATCGTCTTCACAAAGAGATTTGCCAATGTTTCCTCCTCTGGCTTTGATAAAGGTATATGTCATTCCGCCACCGATAATAAGATTGTCAACCCTGTTAAGAAGGTTTTCGATAAGCATTATTTTGTCAGATACTTTCGCCCCTCCCATTATTGCTGTGAAAGGGCGCTGTGCATTATTCATTACTTTATCCATTGCAGCCAGTTCACTGTTTATGAGAAAACCGAACATCCTCTTGTCAACAGGGAAATAATCAGCAATAACAGCTGTACTTCCATGGGCTCTGTGAGCTGTACCAAAAGCATCATTTACATATACATCAGCATAAGTAGCCAGTTTTTTCGCCATCTCTTTCTGTTTCTCCTTCAGTTCAGCTTTGGCAGCCTTCTTTTCCTCATCTGTTGCCGTATCAGGCAAGACCGGTTTACCTTCCTCTTCAGGATAAAACCTCACATTCTCAAGTAAAAGGATTTCACCGGGCTTAAGAGCAGCCGACATACTGACAGCTGATTCACCAAGACAATCGTCTGCAAACAAAACTTTCTTACCAAGATGTTTCTCAAGAACAGGAAGAACAGGTTTGAGGGAATATTTCTCCATTCTGCCCTTAGGCCGGCCAAGGTGTGACATCAGTATAAGGGATCCGCCATCGCCAACTATCTTATTTATTGTGGGCAGTGCTCCCCTTATCCTTGTATCATCGGTAACCTCTAAGGTCTCTTTGTCAAGTGGCACATTGAAATCTACCCTAACAATTGCCTTTACACCTTTGAAATTGAAATCCTGAATCATTTTCATATATCAATCTGTTTTAATTTAATGTTATTAAAGATTTTTAGAATACAAACCTAATTAATTTTATAAAATGTGTAAAAAAACTGATGCAAAAACCCGTATGCGGGGTTTATTTTCGGTAACAGTAAATAATTTCCTTAGCAAAATTAATACTTTATTTTGATTATCTGATATTTACATACCAGAATGGGGTAAGTTGAAAGTATAAATTCGTTTTTGGCGTGAACCACTAAAGGATTGTAATTGTTTATTAATTGTAAAAAGTTTAATTAATTTTGAAAAGTTATGGCAACAATCACACTCCAGGGAAATCCTGTCAATACATCAGGTAATCTTCCGTTAACAGGCAGTAAGGCTCCAGGTTTCACACTTGTTAAATCTGATCTTGGTTCTCTTTCTCTCAGTGATCTGAAAGGCAAAAAGATCCTTCTGAACATATTCCCCAGCCTTGATACTTCCGTATGTGCCTCATCGGTACGGAAATTTAACTCTGTAGCTGCTGAAAAGCCGGGAATAACTGTTCTTGCTGTTTCAAAGGATCTTCCTTTTGCCCATGAACGGTTCTGTACTACGGAAGGTATCAGCAATCTTGTCACTCTCTCAGGTTTCCGTAACAAATCTTTCGGAAAAGATTATGGCGTTGATATTATTGACGGACCACTTGAGGGATTATACGCAAGAAGTATAGTGATAATTGATGAAGAGGGTACAATAACATATACAGAACTTGTTCCCGAAACAACACAGGAGCCTGATTATGAGAGTGCTTTAAAAGCATTATGAAATTTTCGCAGATACCCGGACACAAAGAAACAATTGAAAAGCTTATCCGTTCTGTCTCAATGGAAAGGGTTAGTCATGCCCAGCTTTTCTCAGGACCTGAAGGATGCGGGTCACTGGCTCTGGCCCTATCTTATGCCAGCTATATAAGTTGCGAGAACAGGAAGGAGAATGACTCCTGCGGTGTGTGTAAATCCTGCATCAAATATGACAAACTGATACATCCCGACTTCCACTTTGTATTTCCCGTCGCCAAAACCAAAAAAGACAGTGAGCCAATAAGCAACTCATTTATAAAAGAATGGCGGGAGTTCGTCAGCCAGTCTCCTTTCTTTACAATTAATAACTGGCTCGATTATATTGAGGTTGGCAATGCCCAGGGACTAATTTTCGTTTCGGAAGCTGCTGAGATACTAAAAGTACTCAGTCTGAAAACTTATGAATCGGATATTAAGATTATGATCATCTGGCTGCCGGAAAAGATGCACATCTCCACGGCTAATAAACTGTTGAAAATAATTGAGGAACCACCTGATAAAACTCTGTTCCTTCTCGTTTCTGACGAACCTGACAAAATAATTCCGACTATCCTCTCCAGGTGCCAGCATATAAAGATCCCCGGTTTTAAAGACAATGAAATAACAGATTACCTGGTTGACAGATATCAGTGTGACTCATCAAAAGCAGCTGAGATAGCGGGAATAGCCAACGGGAATATTTTACGGGCCATTGATCTCTTTCAGAATCAGGAGTCATCCAGAGAAAATCTCGATTGTTTCAAAAACCTTATGAGATATGCCTGGAAACGCGATGTTCTGTCAATCATTAAATGGTCGGAAGAAGTTACAGCAAAAGGCAGAGAGGCACAAAAAAGTTTCATTTCCTATTCCCTGCGTATATTAAGAGAGAATCTGATGCTCTCTCTTGGTCAGAAAAAAAACAAACTTGTTTATATGGGCCATGATGAAAGTACTTTTTCTGAAAAATTCCACCCTTTTATTACCCCCGGAAATGTTTACTCCCTTAGTGATGAATTCAATCTTGCTTATTCACATATTGAAGCCAACGGGAATGCCAGAATAATCTTTCTCGATCTTGCCCTAAAGGTTGTAAGGTTGATACGCTGAATAGCTGATAATAATTGACATTAACGCTTTTATTAACTACTTTTGCGAGATAAATTCAGAATCGACTTATTTATATGACCAATAAAGAAGAACTGTCAGAATACAATGATGAAGAAAGTGTTTCGCCGGATTTATCATATAAACCCGGGTACAACAAACTTGATTCATATAACTGGCTTCACGAGTTGCCAGGCTGTTCCGAAGAAAATGATATAGTTGAGGTTCGTTTTAAAAATACCCGCAAGGGTTTTTTTAAAAATGTCAATTCGCTTAACCTCCAGACAGGAGACATCGTTGCTGTTGAAGCTTCTCCCGGTCATGATATCGGGAGGGTTTCCATGACTGGATGCCTTGTCAGGCTGCAGATGAAAGAGCTGAGAATGCCTCTTCAGGTAGAG
This sequence comes from Bacteroidota bacterium, assembly GCA_012729475.1. Classification (GTDB taxonomy): domain Bacteria; phylum Bacteroidota; class Bacteroidia; order Bacteroidales; family VadinHA17; genus LD21. The sequence continues at coordinate 67,254 of JAAYDB010000021.1, read as the reverse complement.
GAAATGAAAAAAGTATACCGCAAAGCCAGGCCAGTCGATTTACAAAAATGGGAAGAGGCTAAAATGCTTGAGACACCTACTATGCTCCGCTCGAGACAGATAGCTGAAGAACTGAAACTAAACATGAAAATTGGAGATGTCGAATATCAGGGGGATAAAACAAAAGCTATTTTTTATTATATAGCCGATGAGAGAGTCGATTTCAGGCAACTGATCAGAGTACTGGCTGAAGAGTTCAGGGTAAGGATTGAAATGCGCCAGATAGGAGCCAGACAGGAAGCGGGCAGGATAGGAGGCATTGGACCTTGTGGCAGAGAATTATGCTGCTCGACCTTCATAACAAATTTTATGTCTGTCACAACAACACATGCCAAATACCAGGAGCTATCGCTTAATCCTCAAAAACTTGCCGGACAATGTGGCAAACTGAAATGCTGCCTTAACTATGAACTGGATTGTTATGTAGACGCCCAGAAATCATTTCCTCCAAAAGATATACCCCTGGAAACAAAAGAAGGGACAGCTTACTTTCAGAAAATGGAAGTGCATAAAGGACTATTCTGGTACACCCCCGACCCCCAGACATCAATCAACCTGATACCTGTACCGGTACAAAGAGTCAGAGAGATACAAGCTATGAACAAAAAAGGTCAGAAAGCAGAAAAACTGCTTGCAGAAGACCTTTCCCCGGACAATAATCCCTTATCCAAAGATCTTCTAAGCGACAATAATCTAAGTCGCTTCGATTCAACTGAACAGGGAAACCATAATTTTAAACGCTCCAGGAAAAAGAAAAACCGAAGGAAAAATGATAAGAGAAACAAATAAGAACCTGTTTGTCATATTTGCTGTCTCCCTTATGCTATTGGTTCCCTCATGCCATAGCGATCTCTTATTTACCGATTCTGTTGTTATGCCGGAAAACACATGGGAACTGTCACACACCCCTGAGTTTTCTATGCCTTTGTCCGACACTGCAATCAATTCAAATGTGCATTTTACAATAAGAACCGCTTCCGACTACCCTTTCCGTAACATCTTTCTTTTCGTAACTACTACCTCGCCCGACGGACAAAGCATCACAGACACACTTCAATATGATCTGGCTGATGAAAGAGGCAACTGGTACGGCAAAGGATTTGGAGATGTCCATGAACTGGATCTCCCTTATAAAACCAATGTCTTCTTCCCCTTAACAGGTACCTGGGTCTTCAAAATAAGCCATGGTATGAGAATGACACAGCTTAAAGGGGTTTACGATTTCGGGATAAGGGTTCAGAAAGTCAACAAATAATTTTACAGACTGTGGGGAAGAATAAGCTTGCCAAATGGGCCGAAATGGAAAGCTTTGATAATGTTATCCAACCGGCAATAACAGGTCAGTCAGACATAAACCACCCTCTCAGGGGTAAGTGGAATAAAAAAGTCTTTCATAACGACAACCCGCTTATTATTGAACTGGGCTGCGGAAAAGGTGAATATACTATAGGCCTCTCAGAAATAAACCCCCAGGCTAATTATGTAGGTGTCGATATCAAAGGGGCCCGGATGTGGAGAGGTGCCAAAACTGCACATGAGAACAGGATAGCTAACGTCGCTTTCCTAAGGACAAGAATAGAATTCATAAACTCTTTCTTCGATGAAGACGAAGTGAGTGAAATATGGCTTACCTTCCCGGATCCCCATCCCGGTAAAAAAAATTCCAATAAAAGGCTTACATGCCCCTGGTTCCTGAACAAATACCGCACTTTCCTCATGGACAACGGTCTGATACATCTTAAAACAGATAACAAGGATCTCTATACCTATACCCGATCAGTCGCACAAAGGAATGACCTTGAGATCCTGGCTGCCACAAATGACCTGCATGCTGAATATCCGGAAGACAACATCCTGTTAATCAGGACCCATTACGAAAACATCTTTGTCAATGAGGGTATGAAAATCAATTATCTCTCTTTCAGCTTACCTAAAAACAGGTTTATTGAATGATCATGATGCCAAGTTTCATATCCAACAAGCAAAATAATCTTCTCAGGAATTGCTGCAATATTACAATAAAGAACTATTAAAATAATTCTGTTTAATACAGCTAACGCAGCTACCTGATTGAAACCCTGAAAGGGTATCATCCATGGACAGAAGGCCTGTTAGTTGAACATATTATCCCGTTTTGTGTTTAACTGAAAATGATGTAAAATTGCGTTCACATAAAAATAAACCGGACAATGATTTCAAATGACAGTATATTAGAAGCTCTGAGAAAAGTCATCCATCCTGAAAAAGGGAAAGATATAGTTTCTTTGGGTATGATCCGTGGAATTGATTCAGGAGAACAAGGAATATCCGTCATCATTGAACCGGAAAGGCCAAATGATCCTTTCATCTCTTCTGTCAAAAGCTCGGTTGCAAAGGTGCTGAAAGATACTTTCGGCCCCGACACAATGATCTCAAATATTGAGATACGTTCTCAGAAAACAGTAGTACAAACAAAAGAAGTTTTGAGATTATTGCCGGAAATAAAAAATATTGTTGCAATTTCATCCGGAAAGGGAGGAGTGGGAAAGTCAACAGTAGCTGTTAACCTTGCCATAGCTCTTGCCCGCAATAATTTCAGTGTTGGTCTTCTGGATGCGGATATTTTCGGACCTTCTGTCCCAAAAATGTTTGATGCCGACAACTACAGGCCGGAAGTTATCAAAAAAGATGATAAGGATATAATAGTGCCTCTATTGAAACACGGGGTAAAAGTGTTGTCTACAGGTTTTTTTGTTAAGCCCACTGATGCTGTTGTATGGAGAGGCCCTATGGCTTCAAATTTTCTTAAACAGCTGATGGAACAGGGCGACTGGGGTTCTCTAGATTATCTTCTTATTGACCTGCCTCCCGGAACAAGTGATATACATCTCACCCTGGTCCAGGAAGTTGCCGTTACAGGTGCTGTGATAATAACAACACCACAGGAGGTAGCTCTGGCAGATGCCATAAAGGGTATTGCAATGTTCAGGAGCAAGAAGATCAATGTTCCAATACTGGGCCTTATTGAAAACATGTCGTGGTTCACACCGGCTGAACTGCCGGAGAACAGGTATTATATCTTCGGAAAAGAAGGCGGGAAAAAACTGAGTGAAGAAACGGGAGTCCCATTACTGGGTCAGATACCTGTCATACAAAGTATTTGTGAAAACAGCGACAAAGGACATCCGGATGTACTGGATGACTCTCCGGCAGGAAATGCTTTCTTGTCAATCGCCGGAGAACTGGTTAAAAGAGTCAATAAAAGAAACCTTGAAGAAAAACCCACAGAAAAAGTAAATATCAATAAATAAACAGATAAAAAATGTCAGAAACCAAAACAATAAAAGAACGCGTCACAGAGGTGCTCGACAAAGTAAGACCTTATCTTCAGTCAGATGGCGGCGATATTGAATTAATAGAAGTCACCGATGATCTGGAAGTGAAGGTTAAGCTTAAAGGAGCCTGCCAGGGTTGCCCTTTCAGTATGCAGACACTTAAAGCCGGGGTTGAACAGGCAGTGATAAAAGAAGTACCCGAAATAAAAAGAGTTGTCTCCGTCTGATATAACAACACTCCAAATTTAATTACCTTTGAATACTATAATCTGTGATTAGTCAGTTTATAGTATTAAAAGTTGTATATTGACTTTTGTCAAAGCATCATATAAGTTACTTGCCTGGTCGTTGTTACTTCTCCTGCCTGTTAGCTGTTCAGTAGAGAAAAATACCAGTGCAACACGTCTGTACCATGGCCTGACTGCTAAATACAATATCTATTTCAATGGAAATGAAAGCTTTAAGGCTGGATTGCTGAAAATTTCCAATCAATATGAGGATGATTATGGAGACCTTCTGAAGGTTTTTGAATTCAGTGATCCTTCCACTGCTTCATTGTGTGCAGCAGACATGGAAATTGCCATTCAGAAAGCTTCAAAGCTTATCTCTCTTAAATCCATTACTGCACGGCCTGAGACAAAAGGGAGAGAATCAGATATAGAAACTGATCTCCTCAACCGGAAAGAATACAATGAATGGGTTGACGACAGTTACCTTCTGATAGGGAAAGCGCGCTTTTATAAACATGAATTCGATGAAGCTGAAACAGTTTTTAGCTATTCCATAAGAGAGGCAAACGACCCGCTTATAAGAACGGAAGCAACTATATGGCTTGCAAGAATATATAACGAAGCAGGAAAATACCCTGAGGCTTTTCGCCTGCTTAATGAACTGGCCATTCCGGAAAAAGCCAAAAAGCCCTTAAGGGCGATGTACTATACAACCCTGGCAGATCATTTCATAAAACAAAAGAAATATTCAGAAGCTATTCAACCTCTCGATATTGCAAGCGGACTGGTTTCCGGAAAGAGACAGAAATACAGACTTACTTACCTCCTTGCCCAGATAAACGGACTTGAAGGAAATTCATTGCGTGCTATCGATCTGTATAAGAAAGTAACACGGATGAATCCTCCCTACGATGTTGAATTTAATGCCCGTATTAATATCGCCGGAGTCTTTGACGTCAACACCGGGAATCCTGCAGATATCCGCAAACAGCTTGAAAAAATGCTGAAAAACAGCAAGAATAAGGATTATCTTGACCAGATATATTATGCTCTTGCCAATCTGTCGATGAAAGAAGGCAAGGAACAGGAAGCCATAGCCTACCTCAGAAAATCTGTTGCATCCACATCTGGTAATGAGAATCAGAAAGGACGTTCATATCTCTCTCTCGCAAATCATTATTTTGAAAAAAATGATCTTATGAGGGCAGGTAAGTATTATGACAGCACTGTCTATTTCCTTGATCAACAACATCCTGATTACCAGATGTTCAAAACAAGATCACAAAACTTAAACGCTGTTGTATCCCAGCTGACCATAATACAGACTGAAGACAGTCTGCAAAAAGTCGCTGCTATGTCTGAAAATGAAAGAAATAAATATATTACTTCCATAATAAATGAGATAATACAATCGGAGAATGAAGGAAGACCTTCAGAATATGCTGACCGTTTCAACATAGGACAGTATTACGAAAACCAGATGCGTTTTCAGGATAACATTGAACAGGAAGGAAAATGGTATTTCTATAATCAGTCGGCTCTTACATTTGGAAGGACTGAGTTCCGTAGACGCTATGGCGACAGAGATCTGGAAAATAACTGGAGGAGGTCAAATAAAGCAAGCGTATCCCTTTCACATACGGATGAATACAATAATGGTCCGGAATCAATGGATCAGGACACCCTGACTGCTGTTGCCGACTATAAAAGTCCGGAATTTTATCTCCGTAATCTGCCTCTGACCGATTCCCTGCTTGCCATCTCAAATGACCGGATAGCCAATGCCTACCTGAATGCAGGAAAAGCTTATGCAGAAAAAATATCCGACCCGCAAAACGCTTCAGAAATGTTTGAAAATATCCTGAAAAGATATCCTTCACATTCAATGGTGCCTGAGGCGCTCTACTTACTGTACAGGACCAATCTTGACGGTAATAAAGCCCTGGCTGAAACATACCGGCAACGGCTCCTTGAAAAATATCCTGAAACAGAATATGCCCTGATACTGTCTGACCCGGATTATTTCAAAAAGAAACAGGCTGAGACCAGGGAAGCTGAAGAATTATATGCTAAAGCATACGGGCTGTACACCGGAGAAAATTATTCGTCGGCCCTCTCTCTCTGTGAAGAAGGATTGACAAAATACAGTCAGGAAACCCTCGCACCTAAATTCCAACTTCTTAAAGCATATATCACTGCCCGTATAAGTAACGAGAGAGATTTCAGGGGAGAACTTTCCACGGTTATAAAACAATGGCCTTCCAGTGAAGAAAGTATCAGGGCAGCTGAGATAATATCCTTCCTCGACCAGTCAGTGCCGGAGCTAAAAATAGAAGAAGACAAGGAGATCGCCCGTGAACTGTTCAGAATTGATACTGCCCGCACTCATACCTTCTCTTTGATTATAACCGATCCGGCTTTTGATATCAACCAGGCAGCCTTCGATGTAATTAGCTATAACATAGATACATATACCAACATGAATTACCGTACCGAAGGAACACTGATGGGAAGTGATTTCATAATGATCAATGTATCAGGATTTAAAAACTATACCGAAGCAATAGAATATTATCATAATTTCAATATCCGGGAACACATTAGAAATAATAAAGAAATAAGAATGTTCTCCTTTATCATCAGCGATGAAAATCTCACTGTACTGAACAGGGAAGCCAATCCCGAACAGTACCTGCTCTTCTTCAGTGATAATTATCTTAAAAACATTGGACACAGGTAGTTCTGCCTCCTTTTATTAAAACATATTTGTTAGTATGAATTTCAGAGGTATCTTTACTGCATGAGAAAAATAAAGATACTCTGGACTGATGATGAGATTGAGATTCTGAAACCTTATATCCTTTTCCTTGAAGAAAAAGGATATGAAATTGATACATGTTCAAACGGGAATGATACCATTGACCTTGTTAAACAGAATAACTATGATATTATTTTTCTCGATGAGAATATGCCTGGATTGAGCGGTATAGAGACTCTCAGACATATCAAAGATGCAAGGAACGATATTCCGGTTGTTATGATTACCAAAAGTGAGGAAGAGGATATTATGGAAGCAGCTATCGGGTCAGAGATAGCCTATTACCTTATAAAACCTGTCAAGCCCAAGCAGATACTTCTCGCAATTAAAAAGATCGTAGACCAGAAAAGACTTATTACAGAAAAAACTGCTACCGATTACAGACAGGAATTCAATCATATCGGAAACATGATCTCATCGGCTTCCTCCTCCTCTCACTGGACAGATCTTTACAGGAAGCTGGTACGATGGGAACTGGAACTTGAAAAATCGGCCGACACCGGTATGTCCGAAATACTTAGCACCCAGGAACATGAAGCTAATGCTGCTTTTTCAAAGTTCGTAGCCGGTAATTACCTTTCCTGGTTCAGAAAAGAGAATAACCCGGAACTCCTGCTCTCTCATTGTCTTTTCCATGAGAAAATATTTCCACATCTTAGTAGTAACACACCTCTGTTTTTTATTCTTATAGATAATATGAGGTACGATCAATGGAGATTGATAAGTGCTGAAATGTCAGATTATTACCGTATAGCGGAAGAAGATATGTACTTCAGTATCCTGCCTACCGCAACCCAGTACAGCAGGAATGCAATATTTTCCGGACTTATGCCTTCTCAGATTGCCAGCCTGATGCCACAGTACTGGATACACGATGATGAAGATGAAGGGAAAAACAATTTTGAGGAAGAACTTTTCAGAAATCATCTCGAACGCAAAAACATAAAAATCAAATGGTCATATAATAAGATAAGCAGTAACCCCGAAGGTAAAAAACTAAATGACAAAATACAGCAGCTATTGAGTAATGACCTCAATATACTTGTATATAACTTTGTGGACATGCTTTCACATGCCAGAACAGATATCGGGCTTATCAGAGACCTTTCAAATGATGAAGCTGCATACAGAAGCCTCACAAGATCATGGTTTATTCACTCCCCTCTCTTCGAACTGATAAGGATATTATCTTCATTCAGGGTAAGAATAATTTTCAGTACCGATCACGGGACTATCAGAGTTCAGAATCCGGTAAAAGTGGTAGGAGATAAAAAAACGTCTCCCAATCTTCGCTATAAATTGGGAAGAAATATGCAGTATGACCCCCGGGAAGTGTTTGAAATAACAGACCCCGGGAAAGCCGGCCTCCCCAGATTAAATATCAGCTCAAAGTATATCTTTGCACTGAACAAGGATTTCCTCATCTATCAGAATAATTATAATTATTATGCAGGCTACTACAGGAATACTTTTCAGCACGGAGGTATCTCGATGCAGGAAATGGTTCTCCCTGTGGCTCTTCTTGAACCAGCCAACCAATGATGATATCTGTAAAAAATACAAAAGAGCTGCTTCCGGCTGCAGGAAAGATCCTTGATTACGCAGGAAAAAGAAAAATATTTGCTTTCTATGGCACTCTGGGAGCAGGCAAGACAACTCTTATAAAAGCGATATGTGAACTCCTCGGTACATCAGATATTGTCAGCAGCCCTACATTTACAATAGTAAACGAATACCGCAGACTATCCGGAGAGCCTTTGTATCACATTGATTTCTACAGGATAACTAAATATGAGGAGGTATTTGATTTCGGTATTGAAGAATATCTTTCAGCCGGAGTATATTGTCTTATGGAATGGCCTGAGATTATTGAGGATATGCTTCCCGAAAATACTTTAAGAATAAGGATTGATGTTGCAGAAAATGAAGAACGTTTGTTGGATATAGTATAAGCATAGCCATCTTGCTGCTATGCTTCAATTTTTATACCTTTGACTACCTAACTTCCCCTCTGAGATGAATGAAAAAGGCAAAAGCGGAAAAATGAATTTTGGCAACAGTGCTTTTATGCCAAAAGAAGAACAACTTGAGACAGCTGTCAGGTACCGGAAAATCACTATCGGTATTCCATGCGACACCAAAGATGAAGAAAAGAGAGTTGCTCTTACTCCGGAAGCTGTCAACCTGCTTGTGGAGAGTGATAATGAAGTAATTGTTCAGAAGGGGGCTGGTGCAGGTGCAAACTATACAGACAAGGATTACAGTGAGAACGGAGCCGTAATAACTGATTCAGCAGCCAGAGTCTATGGGGCAGATGTGGTAATAAAGGTAGCCCCTTTCACAACAAAGGACTCAGATTATTTAAAAGGCAATCAGGTTATTATTTCATATCTCAATGTTCTTCGTCTTGCAGAAGACACACTTGGAAAACTTGTAAGAAAAAAAGTCACAGCCCTTGCTTTTGAAAGGATACGTGACAGCAGTGGCGTAATGCCGGTTATAGAATCGATGAGTGAGATCAGTGGTGTAACATCAGTTCTGATAGCCTCCGAATATCTGAGCAATTATCATGGAGGGAAAGGTGTTCTTCTCGGAGGTATCACAGGAGTCACCCCAAGCGAAGTAATCATTCTCGGGGCAAACACTGCAGGAGAATATGCTGCAAAAGCGGCTCTTGGACTGGGTTCTCAGATAAAGGTCTTCGATAGTTCCCTGCAGCGGCTTAAACGTTTTGAATCAATAATAGGGCAAAGACTTCAGACCTCGGTCTTCCATCCCCAGGTGCTTAAAAAAGCCCTGAAATCGGCGGATGTATTAATAGGTGCCCTGGATCTTGAAAACCTTAAACCTTTCTATCATGTAACCGAAGACATGGTCAGGACAATGAAAAGAGGTTCTGTTATCATAGACCTCAGCATTGACCGGGGTGGTTGTATAGAAACTACTGAATGCCGTGCTCTCCTTGATCCTGTTTATGAGAAACACGGGGTAATTCACTTCTCCGCATGGAACCTGCCCTCTCGTGTAGCCCGGACAGCATCAATAGCCCTTAGTAATATTTTTGCACCTCTGCTTCAAACAATGGCCGACTCCGGAGGGATAACACAGCTACTGAAAAACAACCCGGGAGTCCGCAATGGCGTATACCTTTATAACGGAATACTGACCAACGAAACACTGGGACAGAAATTCGGGATACTGTCAAAAGATCTCGATCTTCTGCTCACCGCATTCTGACCATCAGGGATAGACCATAACAACATTCCTGCCCTTAAATTCAATAAGAGCTTCTCTCCCTATATAAAAAGAGCAGTTATTGTCAATATGACCTGCAGGAAAATTAAATATTACCGGATACTCATATCCTGCTGTTACTTCTTTTATAAGGTCTTCCGGACTCTTTCCCCAGGGCTTCCTGGTCTCTTCAATATCCCTGAAACCACCTGCTATTAAAGCAGCAAGACTTTCCAGCTTACCTGCCAGCCTGAGCGACATAAGCATCCTGTCAAGACGGTAGAGATATTCTCCAGTATCTTCAATAAACAATATCTTTCCCCTGGTATCTGGTTCTGCCGGAGTGCCCAGAAGACTTGTTACAAGCGACAAATTACCTCCTGTTACTTCACCACGTACATTGCGGCGACGTACAGTCTTTCCCTTCCATTCAGTCTGCAATGAATTACCGAATAAAGCATCATGCAATGATGTAAGTGCAATCCCGTCCCTGGCATGACCGGAAAAATTCAATGGCATCTCACCATGTACCGACATTATGTTACACCTTTCACTCAGCCATAAATGCAGAGCTGTAATATCACTGAATCCTGCAAACCATTTAGGATACCTTTTCAAAGAAGAAAAATCTATCTTATCTATTATCCTGAGCATCCCATATCCGCCACGGGAACAGAAAATGGCTTTTATTCTGCCGTTATCAACAGCTCTCTGGAAATCTGTCAGACGCTGTCTGTCAGTCCCTGCAAAAGGGCCATAAGTCTTTAATACATTTGTGCCGGCATGAACTCTAAGCCCCCAACCCTCAAGAAGCCTTGTGGCTGATTCAATCTTTTCCCCTTCCACAGCAAAAGAGGGCGATATTATTGCAACTTCATCACCGGACCTAAGAAATGGCGGCTGTATCTTTTTTGTTGACATATATAATTTTATTATTCCCTTATGAAATACATTTTGAGTACTTAAAGTTATTAAATGAAGCCTTATTCACAAAAAGCCGGCTTATTATCTGACAATCATCCGGGCTGTTTTTATCACATCTGTCTGCCCGTATCACCTGCTATACCTCTATCTGTCTGATAATGTAATCAGCTGTTGACATTTTACACATGAGAAAGCGCTAAACCCTATCTGTAACAGTAATGCTGAAGCTGTATTATTACAGTACGATTGCACTGTTACTCCATTTTTTTTATCTTTGTACGCTTTTAACAAGCCTTACTTATTCACTATCAAGCTCATGAAGAAATTTAAGAGATACCTTGTCACTTCAGCCTTACCCTATGCCAACGGACCGCTTCATATTGGTCATCTGGCAGGTGCCTATATTCCCTCCGATATTTACACAAGATATCTCAGGATGCGTGGAGAAGATGTTGTCTCAATATGCGGATCGGATGAGCATGGAGTGCCTATCACTCTCAAAGCAAGAAATGAAGGTGTTACACCGAAAGAAATTGTTGACCGGTATCATTCTCTGAACAAGAAATCATTTGAAGATTTTGGTATTTCATTCGATATCTATTCCCGTACAACCAACGAAACACACCATAAGACAGCCAGTGAGTTTTTTCAGAATCTTTACAACAAAGGTGAGTTCACAGAGAAATTTTCAGAACAATACTTCGATGAAGAAGCCGGCTGTTTTCTTGCCGACCGTTATATAATGGGGACTTGTCCACACTGTGGTAATGAGGGAGCCTATGGCGACCAGTGTGAAAAATGTGGCAGTTCACTCAATTCTTCTGATCTTATCAATCCTCATTCCACTGTAAGTGGTACCACTCCTGTGCTTCGTAAAACACTTCACTGGTACCTGCCTCTTGATAAATATGAGGATTGGCTCAGAAAATGGATACTGGAAGATCATAAAGAATGGAAAGCCAATGTATACGGACAGTGTAAATCGTGGCTTGACCAGGGGCTGCAACCCAGGGCCGTAAGCCGTGACCTCGACTGGGGTGTCCCCGTACCACTGGAAAAAGGAAAGGGGAAAGTCCTCTATGTATGGTTTGATGCTCCGATAGGCTATATCTCCGCTACAAAAGAACTGACACCTGACTGGGAAAAATACTGGAAAGACAAAGACACTAAAATGGTTCACTTTATCGGGAAAGATAATATTGTCTTTCATTGTATTATATTCCCTGCAATGCTAAAAGCAGAGGGGAGCTTCATCCTGCCTGAAAATGTTCCGGCAAACGAGTTCCTTAACCTTGAAGGAGATAAAATATCAACCTCCCGTAATTATGCAGTCTGGATTCATGAATACCTTGAAGATTTCCCCGGGAAACAGGATGTACTAAGATATTCACTGTGTGCCTCAGCCCCCGAAACGAAGGATAATGACTTTACCTGGAAAGAGTTTCAGGCAAGAAACAATAATGAACTGGTCGCAATTCTTGGAAATTTTGTGAACAGAACCCTTGTCCTTACCAATAATTATTATAAAGGACAGGTTCCTGAACCAGGTGAAAAAAATGAAAACGACCAGAACGTGCTGAATGAGATAGCCAGAATACGTACCAATGTTGAAACAAGCCTGGAATCATTCAGGTTCAGGGAAGGATTGAAAGAAGCTATGAATCTGGCCCGCCTTGGTAATAAATATCTTGCCGACGCTGAGCCCTGGATAGTGATAAAGACTGATCCTGAAAGAGTTAAGACAATAATGAATATCGCTGTCCAGATAACGGCAAACCTTACAATAATACTGGAACCTTTTCTCCCTTTTTCCATGGAAAAACTAAGGGGCTGGATCAACATTGATAAACGTGTATGGAACGATGCAGGCTGTCATGATCTGATAAAACCGGGCCATATCATCAATAAGCCCGGATTACTTTTTGAAAAAATAAGTGACGAAGAGATCGAAAAACAGATGAATAAATTACTGGCAACAAAAAAGAAAAATGAAGAATCGGGACAGAAAGTCGTTCCTGCCAAAGACACCATCTCTTTTGACGATTTTACAAAACTCGATATAAGAACTGCTACCGTTCTGGAAGCTGAGAAAGTACCCAGGACCACTAAATTACTAAAGCTCAGAATAGATACCGGCCTTGATACAAGAACTATTGTGTCGGGAATAGCAGAATATTTTGAACCTAAAGCACTTATTGGTAAAAATATCTCAATAGTGGCAAATCTGGAGCCAAGGAAAATAAGAGGTATTGAATCCCAGGGTATGATACTTATGGCTGAAGACAAAGATGGAAAACTGGTACTCGTCACTCCGGCTGAAAAAGTGAATAACGGGAGTGTAATAAAATAATCTAGATTTTCTTTACCCAGGTTCCCGGGTATTTTTTTGATAGTGATTCTTTCATGCTCACTGCTGCATTAAGATCATTACATCTTGCAGCACTGACTCTGAAAAAACCATTAGGAGCCGGAATAATTTCCGGAATATAACCTTCACTGATCAGGATATCCGCCTGTTGATCAGCATTTTCCTTAAACTGAAAACTTCCGGTAATAAGATAGTAATCAGTCATTTCTGCTGATACAGCTACCTGTAAATCATCAGAGGATGAAAACGATAACACAGGTTTTATGGTATCATCAACAACATCTGCCGTAACTGCTGAAGATTCTTTATCACTGTTTTCTGAAATACTCTCTCTGTATTCTGTTGTACCGGCAGACAGAGGGTTAAGGGCAGATTTCTCCAGTCTGGTTTTAAATATATCTGTTTTCAGGGATATTGCCACAGCTGCTACCACTAAGGGTACAATAACAGCGGCCCTCCACAGAACCCTTGCGCTGGCAGGTCTGCGTGACAGGGTATTCCCTGTATGCATAATTACCCTTTTCCTTACATCATATTCTTCGAGAGGAGGATACTGAAATGGTTCCAGTCCGTAAGAATCCAGATGGTAATTAACATTCCGGTCCGGCTCAAACTGTATACTGCCTTCCTGATTATTTATGAAACTGCCAATCCCCTCAAACTGAATCTTTTCTCCTTTCTCCAGCCTTTTTTTCAGAGAAAGAGTGAATTCATCAACAATATTACGGGCATCCTGGTAACTAATTCCCGAAATCCCGGATATCCTGCCCACAAGAAGTCCGTCGTTATGATTAAGATTACGGTTAAATGATATCTGTTTGACCGGAGGAGAAAAAGTAGAAGTAGTCTTGTCAATCTGTGCCGGGGTATAATTGCCGATAAAACCACCAAACCCAGGCACAATGACGCAGTCATGGCTGTATAACAAATCTCTTATGAAAGCAATAATATCCATCGGAAATTAACCTCTGTGTGCAAAATTAAGAAAAATTATATGTGTCTGTAAACTAAATCAGGATTATTTTGTGTGTTCCTTGAACAAAAAAGAGGGTTGAAGAAGTTGAAGAAGTTGAGAGGTTGAAGGGTTCAGTAATTATCTTTATTGCTGTAAACAGTAGGATTGTTGGTCAAAACTTACTTCTTTCTTTCTGCATAATATGATATCTTCGTATTTTATTTTTACCAGCATGAGAGAAATACAGATGGTTGACCTAAGAGCTCAGTATGAAAAACTAGGCTCTGAAATTGATGAAGCTGTCGGGGCAGTCATTTCTTCCACAGCTTTTATTAAAGGTCCGGAAGTCAGAGTTTTTGAAGAGGCTCTTCGTAAATACCTGAATGTAAAAAATGTAATATCCTGTGGCAACGGCACTGATGCCCTTCAGATAGCTATGATGGCACTGGGGCTGCAGCCCGGTGATGAAGTAATAACTACCAACTTTACTTTCATCGCCACAGTAGAAGTAGTAGCTCTTATGGGTCTTAAACCAGTCCTTACTGATCCTGATCCTGCTACTTTCAATATAACTCCGGCTGCTATAAGAAAAGCAATAACTGAAAAGACAAAAGCCATAGTACCTGTACATCTCTTTGGGCAGTGTGCAGATATGGAAGCCATCATGGAGATTGCAAAAGAATATGGACTTCATGTCATTGAGGATGTTGCTCAGGCCACCGGAGCAGAATATTTTTTCTCCGACGGCTCAAAAAAAAGAGCCGGCACAATTGGCACAATCGGAGCTACTTCCTTTTTCCCTTCGAAAAACCTGGGATGCTACGGCGACGGAGGAGCCCTTTTCACCAACGATGATACCTTGGCACAGAAGATGAGAAGCATAGCTAATCACGGGATGAAAGAGAAATATCACTATAATGATATCGGTATCAATTCCCGCCTTGACACCCTTCAGGCAGCTATCCTCAACGTTAAACTAAAATATCTCGACCGGTTCAATTCAGCCAGAAGAGCTGCCGCTGATTTTTATGACAGTGCCTTTACAGGATGTCCTTACATAAGTATCCCTGCCAGATCAGCATTCTCTGCCCATATCTTCCATCAATACACAATAAAAGTGGGTAATGGAAAAAGGGATGAACTAAAAAAACACCTTGAACAGGCTAAGATACCATCAATGATATATTACCCGGGGCCTCTGCATATGCAGCAGGCATACAGATTTCTGGGCTACAGTGAAAATGATTTTCCTGTAACAAGCGATCTTTGTAAAGAGGTATTATCATTACCCATGCACCCGGATATTGAAAAGGAACAACTGGAATATATAACTTCAACTGTACTTGATTTCTTCTAAAAAATAGCAATTATGGATAATGAATATTTTGCACATGAAACTTCTGTTGTCGACGAAGGTTGTAGCATTGGCAAAGGGACAAAGATATGGCATTTCAGCCATATCATGACAGGATCGGAGATAGGAGAAAACTGCAATATAGGACAAAATGTTGTTGTATCTCCCGGTGTAATACTGGGAAATAATGTTAAGGTTCAGAACAATGTCTCTGTCTATACCGGAGTTTTGTGCCATGATGACGTATTCCTTGGTCCTTCGATGGTCTTCACTAATATCATCAATCCCAGGAGTGCCGTTGTGAGGAAA
Organism: Bacteroidota bacterium; assembly: GCA_012729475.1. GTDB lineage: Bacteria > Bacteroidota > Bacteroidia > Bacteroidales > VadinHA17 > LD21. Next base: position 51,709 of record JAAYDB010000021.1, on the reverse strand, counting down.
GACAGTTATGTAACCACTATTGTGGAAAAAGGGGCTTCTATCGGGGCAAATGCCACAATAATATGTGGTATTGTCATCGGCCATTATGCTTTCATAGGTGCAGGTGCTGTTGTCACAAAAGATGTTAAGCCCTATGCTCTGGTAGTGGGTAATCCTGCCCGGCAGACAGGATGGATGAGCAAATACGGACACAGGCTGCTTTTTGATGAAAAGGGTCTGGCCGTCTGTCCTGAAGGAGGAGACACCTACAAACTGGAAAACGGAACCGTGACAAATATTTCAAAAAACGAATAAAATATAAATTATTATGGATAGTGAACAAAAGAATTTCGGGCTCATAGGTGTTGCAGGTTATATTGCCGTCCGCCATCTGAAAGCAATAAAAGATACTGGCAGCAACCTGCTGGCTAGTCTTGATAAATTTGACAGTGTTGGTCTTCTTGACAGCTTCTTCCCGAAAAGCGATTTTTTTGTTGAGTTTGAGCGCTTCGACAGACATTTTGATAAACTTAAAAGAACAGGCACCAAGATAGATTATGTAAGTATATGTTCACCGAATTACCTGCACGACTCTCATATACGGTTTGCTCTGAGACATCAGGCCGATGCCATATGTGAAAAACCTATTGTGCTTAATCCATGGAATATCGATGCTCTTCAGGAGATTGAGAAAGAGACCGGACGCAAAATATACACTGTGCTGCAGCTACGTCTGCATCCTAAGATAATGGAACTAAGGGAGAAAATTCTTAACGGACCAAGAGATAAAGTCTATGATGTTGATCTGACTTACATTACAAGCCGGGGAAACTGGTATTATATATCCTGGAAGGGCGATATACAGAAATCAGGAGGTATTGCCACGAACATAGGAATCCATTTCTTCGATATGTTGGGATGGATCTTCGGAGAGGTAAAAAACAATGTGGTAAACATCTCTGAACCTACCAGAGCAGGTGGTTATCTGGAACTGAAAAATGCACGGGTGAGATGGTTCCTCAGCCTTAACTCTAATGATCTCCCGGCAGAATGCAGGGAAAAAGGACAAAGGACGTTCCGTTCCATCACTATAGAAGGAGAAGAGCTTGAATTCAGCGATGGTTTTACCGAACTCCATACGTCAACCTACAATGAAATTATTGAAGGCAGAGGTTTCGGACTGGATGATGCCAGGCAATCAGTGGTGACTGCCTATACTATCAGAAATGCTGTGCCCATAGGATTACAGGGTAATTATCATCCTGTTCTCAAAACACTTTAATTTGTTTTTTCAGATCGTTACTGTTATTAATTATAATAACTGAATTAATGAAGAAGAAAGTAATTGTGACCGGCGGAACAGGCTATATAGGATCGCACACTGCTGTTGAACTTATCTCGGCAGGTTATGAGGTTATCCTTATAGATAACCTTTCCAACTCTGAAGCCTCCATTGCCGACAGGATCGGCGAGATAACGGGAATAACCCCGATACTTGAAGTATTCGATCTCTGTGATGCGGAAAGACTGGAGAGTTTTCTCAGGAAAAACAGTGATATTGAGGCTATAGTGCATTTCGCAGCATTTAAAGCCGTAAGCGAATCTGTCAGTAAACCCCTTAAGTATTACCGTAACAATCTGCTTTCTCTTATGAATCTTCTGGAAGCAATGACCGTCCACAATATTCCATCTCTGGTCTTTTCTTCCTCCTGTACCGTTTATGGCCAGCCAGGCATACTGCCTGTTACTGAAGAAACACCCGTACAGCCGGCCTTATCTCCCTATGGAAATACAAAGCAGATCGGAGAAGAGATAATACGTGATACTGTAACCGCCAATAACAGGCTAAAGGCTGTATCACTCAGATATTTCAATCCTATCGGAGCTCATCCTTCATCACGAATCGGCGAACTGCCGCGGGGAGTGCCGGAAAATCTGGTGCCTTTTATCACCCAGACGGCTATCGGACTGAGAGAAACCCTGCTCGTATATGGGAATGATTATAATACCCCTGATGGCTCGTGTATTAGAGACTATCTACATGTTGTGGATCTCGCCAAAGCCCATGTGGAGGCAGTGAACAGACTGGCTTCAGGAAAAAACAAAACAAATTATGAAATATTCAATCTCGGTACTGGTAACGGAACATCCGTGCTTGAAGCAATAGAATCCTTTGAAAGAATATCCGGGAAAAAACTGAATTATAAAATTGCCGGCCGGCGCCCAGGTGATATAGAAAAAATATGGGCCGATCCCTCCCTTGCTAACCAGGAGCTGGGGTGGAAAACAGTGAGTAGCCTTGACGAAGCCATGAGAAGCGCCTGGAAATGGGAAATAAATATCAGAACAAAAACAGACTAATCTGTTGGCACTAAATTATTTTTAACATATGGAAACAACAAGATCTGTTCTCATCACAGGTGGAGCCGGTTTCATAGGCTCTCACGTCGTACGACGCTTTGTAAACAAATATCCCTCATACCTTATTGTCAACGCAGACAAACTGACCTATGCCGGTAATCTGGAAAACCTTACTGATATTGAGAAAAAAGACAATTATATTTTTGAAAAGATTGACATTGCCGATAAGAACAGTGTTACAGCATTGTTCCGGAAATACTCTTTTCACGGTGTAATACATCTGGCAGCTGAATCTCATGTAGACAGATCAATAACCAGTCCGGATGAATTTGTTATAACCAATATAGTAGGCACTGTAAATCTTCTTAATGCAGCATTGAATTGCTGGAAGAACAATTTCGACAATAAGATATTTTATCATATTTCCACTGATGAAGTTTACGGGACACTTGGTAAGGAAGGAAAATTTACTGAAGAGACAGGGTACGATCCCAGGAGTCCATATTCAGCATCCAAAGCCAGTTCCGACCACATGGTAAGAGCATACTTTCATACCTACGGCTTGCCTGCACTGATCAGTAACTGTTCCAATAACTATGGACCAAACCAGTTTCCCGAGAAACTGATCCCCCTGGCTATTAACAACATCAAAAACAACAAACCCGTTCCTGTGTACGGGAAGGGAGAAAACATACGTGACTGGTTGTATGTTGAAGATCATTCGGCAGCAATTGATATCCTTTTTCATAAAGGAAAAGCCGGAGAAACATACAATATCGGTGGTAATAATGAATGGAAGAATATTGATCTTATCAGGATGTTGTGCAGAATAATGGACAGAAAGCTGGTCAGGTCTGAGGGCACTTCAGAAAAACTGATAACCTTTGTGAAGGATCGTCCGGGTCACGACCTCAGATATGCTATTGACAGTACTAAACTCTGCAGAGAAACGGGATGGTCACCTTTGCCCGATTTTGAAGCTGGTCTTGAAAAAACTGTCGAATGGTACCTGAACAACACCGGATGGATGGAAAATGTTATTTCAGGTGATTATGAAAAATACTATGAGCTGATGTACTCCGGGAGATAAGTAAGCCGTCACTTTATCTCATTTATTCTTTCAATCAGTTCATCGCCAAGAATTGTTTTCTTTTTAATATGGTCCTGTATGGCAGAGACAACACTGTTTGACTCGAACTCTCCGCGTACCTGTTCAAAATCTTTTTTCTTTACATCTTCTCCCCCGTCTATGCCAAAGCCTGTTCTTGACGACAGGTTGAACTCTTTCCGGGCATCTTCATAAAGCATTTTATCAAGATCTATGACACTTTTCTTCCATTTCTCAACCATGTCAAGTACATCATCACGGGTAAACTGACTAACCGGCTTACCGGCTTCCTGTTCAATCCTTTCACATGCCCATGTCCATTCCCAGTTGTAATATGAATTGTGTATTGTGCGGAAGGCATTCTCAATTTTTTCAAGAGAAGATAATTTACCTGATTCTATATCCTCGAGGAGACTGTCAATAACTTTCTGAGGCGCAATAAGACCTGCCAGATCAACCCATTCACCATTGCCCGGGGATTTATCCGGTGTCAGCTTCTTCCGCAGATCTTCATCCGTTCTGAACCGCGTGTTCTCAAGCCGTTTGATCATTGAGTTACCTAGAAACTTATTTATTCCTATCTGATATAACTGAATTCCTTTTTCAAGAGAAGGACCTTTGATAAGCATGTTGTTGTAGGCATAGGATGCTGAAACAGGCCCTGTGACAGATCTGATCCTGCTTAAAAGATCCCTTCCCTCAAACATTTTACGTATAGTGTAAGGACTCAGGAGGTTAAAATTAACCTGGTCTATCTTGTCCGTATCTTTTCTTCTGTCACGTTTGGGCCATTTTTGTGCATCCCTTATTGTTCCGACACTTCTCAGGTTTATTGCCGGTACAATAATACTTTCATCATTACTTTCTATAAGATATGAGAAAGGAAGTGATGAAGTATCAATATTCTTATAATGTCTGCCCATAACAAGGGTAAAAGGACCTATACGGGCAGGCCATAACAAGTATGAATCGCTTGTGGTTTTTGATCCTCTCTCCATAATACCCTGGTGAATAGGACCCAGTTTGTACATATGATTACTCTGGTTAGAGCCACTGCCTGCATTCATAAAGGAAAAAATACCGGCTATAAGGAGAGTGGACTTATGATGGGTAACAGTATAAGGGCCGGCAAATATTGAACAGGCTTCTCCGTGAAACCCTGCACAATTGGCAAAGAAGAGAGAGTTCTCGGCAGAATAGTGCTTCCCCAGCATACAACCCTGACCAATGAAACATTTATCAATAAGAGTTGATTCTGTTACTTCCGATCCTGAACATAATATAAAATGATCCATGATAACTCCGGGACCTATGAACACCGGATCTTCCTTACAGCTGTTAACAGATCCTTCATTCAGTCTCATAGCCCCTTCCAGAAAACTGTAGGGACCGATTCTCACATTCCGTATATCACGACAATTAAGAACTGTGCTGTCATGTCGGATAATACCGCGGTCAGAACTAACAGAAACGGCATATTCCATGATCATGTTTTCAATGTTCCTGACAGCCTTTTCCCGGTGTCTGTAGAGTGCAATGATATAAGCCTCGTGAGCTGACAGCTTATCCCATATCTTAACAGCCCGGCCTCCTGTTTCATTCAATACAGCAACTTCAGTACCATTGCCAAAGGATGATGTTCCTTCGGTATATATTTTACCGCAGTTTTTTATTACTACATTGTCTTCGATGTCGTAATTTGCAATGTAATCCCCTACATTTACTATCAACACATTGGATCCAATGGTACAGTTGTGAATATGCGCATTTGAGATCCCGCATTTGACAGTCACACCTGTTTTGTCAGTGTATGATCCGCTTAAATCACCAAGAGTAACATCTCCGGAAAAAACTACACCGACACATCTGGCGGGATCAAATTCTGCTGAAGCTTTTATCCTGTTCCAGTCGTCACATCGGCAGGCATTTTGTTGCAGAATAGCTATCTCCGAATCAAAAAGTGAATGATAATTGGAGGCCTTGTTCATAAGGGTTTGTATTTTAGGGTTATTCTACAGTAACCGATTTCGCGAGGTTTCTTGGTTGGTCAACATCACATCCTCTCAGTACAGCAATATGATATGAGAGAAGTTGAAGCGGAATGACAGCCAGAAGACATGAGAAGGCTGTGAGTGTTTCAGGTACCTCAAGCACATAATCAGCCATCTTCTTTATTATCTCATCTCCCTCTGTAACGATGGCATAAACCTTACCTTTTCTGGCTTTTATCTCCTGTATATTATTTATTATCTTTTCATAAGTATCATCTTTGGTAGCGATAATTATGACCGGCATATTTTCGTCGATAAGGGCAATAGGCCCATGTTTCATTTCTGCAGCAGGATAACCTTCTGCATGTATATAAGAAATCTCTTTAAGCTTCAGAGCACCTTCCAGAGCGACAGGGAAAAGGTAACCCCTGCCAAGATACAGGGCATTATGTACTTTCTCAAAATTTCCGGCTAATTCAGCAGCCTGCTCATTGGCTTCAAGCGCTTTTTCAATCTTACGCGGTATGGCAACCAGTTCGGTTATCAGTTCCTTGTATCGTTGTGCTGAAATGACTCCTTTTATATTGCCTATCTCAAAAGCCATCATAGCAAGAACGGTCACCTGTGTTGTAAAAGCTTTTGTTGAAGCTACCCCTATTTCAGGACCGGCATGGGTATACACTCCTGCATCAGTCTCACGCGGGATACTGCTCCCGACCACATTGCATATCCCTATCACCATGGCACCCTTCGATCGCGCCAGTTTGACAGCAGCCAGCGTATCAGCTGTCTCTCCGCTCTGGCTGATGGCAATGACTATATCGCCTTTCTTTATAATAGGATTCCTGTACCGGAATTCGGATGCATATTCAACTTCCACAGGGATCCTTGTATATTCTTCAAAGAAATATTCACCAATAAGTCCGGCATGCCATGAAGTGCCGCATGCAATGATAATAATCCTTTCTGCCTGTGATACTGTTTCCAGAACCTGATGAAGGCCTCCCAGCATTATCCCGGAATGATCGGGAAGAACTCTTCCTCTGAAAGTATCATGAATAGCTCTTGGCTGTTCAAATATCTCCTTCAACATAAAATGAGGATATCCCTCTTTATCGATCTCTCCTATTTTCAGATCAATCTCTTTCACTACCGGTTCTATTTTTTCAACACGGATAGTTTTAAGCATCAGTTCTTCCTTCTTTATTATAGCAAGGTCGTCATCATTGAGATAGATAACCCTTTGGGTATATTCGACAATGGGAGTGGCATCGGAAGCTATGAAATTCTCTCCCTCTCCTACACCAATGACCAATGGACTGCCTTTTTTGGCGGCAAAGAGCTTATCCGGCTCCTTTGTGCAAATAATAGCCAGACCGTAAGCACCTTCAACCCTGTTGAGGGCCAGGGTGACAGCCTGTTCGGCAGTCAGGTCGCCTTCGATATATAAATGTTCCATGAGATTAGCCAGCACTTCAGTGTCAGTCTGGCTGCTGAACTCAATGCCCCTGCTCTCCAGATGCTTTTTTAAAAGAGCATAGTTCTCAATAATCCCATTATGAACCACAATGAAATTACCTTTAAAGGACATCTGTGGATGGGCATTCAGCTCATTAGGTTCTCCGTGAGTAGCCCACCTGGTATGTCCCATACCAATGGTGCCGTTAAAATCCGACTTGCTGACCATCTCTTCGAGGTCTTTTACCCTGCCTTTGCATTTAAAGATCCTGGCATCTCCATTTACAAGAGCAAGCCCCGCAGAGTCGTAACCACGGTATTCAAGACGCTTTAGACCATTAATGATTATTTCACGGGCAGGTTTGGATCCGATGTAACCAACTATTCCGCACATATATCTATCCGGGGATTTAGTAAATCAGGTCCGAATTTAAGTATTTTGTTTAAATAATATGGAATTATGACAGAAGATTGTCGTAAAATTCATTGTAGGCATCAATATATACCTCTTCATCCTGATATGGGAGAACCGGCTTATCAATCGTCCTTACATACTTCACCAGATCCTCGTTAATATCCTCACTTCCAATAATTATCCCATCTGAATATTTAATGGCCAGTTTTGATATATTGATAAAATCAGGATTATTTATGAGTTTCAGGTTTTCTCCGTCTATTCCGTCAAAACGCAATTTGTCTGCAAAAGTTGAACGGAATGGCGTTTTAAAGTCATTATTATAAATTGAATATATTATTTTATAGTTCTGAAAAAGAGGGTCATCACTATATACACTCCGAAGATATACCGGAACGAGGGCTGACATCCAGCCATGACAATGCACTATGTCAGGAGCCCACCTCAATTTCTTAACCGTCTCGATTACCCCCCTGGCAAAGAAGAGAGCACGCTCATCATTATCTTCAAATTCCCGGCCATTTGAATCGGCGAAAATATGTTTTCTGTGAAAATAATCATCATTATCAATGAAATAAACCTGCATCCTGGCGCTCTGTATTGATGCAACTTTTATGATGAGAGGATGATCCGTATCATCAATTATCAGGTTCATTCCTGAGAGCCTGATCACTTCATGCAGTTGATTCCTCCGCTCATTAATACAACCATATCTTGGCATAAATGTGCGTATCTCCTTGCCCCTTTCCTGTATGCCCTGGGGAAGATAACGTCCTACCTTTGACAACCTTGTTTCTGTAAGATACGGAGTGATCTCCTGAGAAATGAATAACACCTTCCTGGTTTCCATTAATCTGCCTCAAATATCATTTCTTAATAAGCTGCAAAGATAATAATAAAAAATGAGATAATTTACTAACACTCAATAACAGAAAACATACTCCCGGGGATGAAAAAGAATATAAAAGCAGGATAATATACAATCTGGAGGTCTTTCTCTGAACAAGGGCAAATGGCTGTAAAAGTCAGATAAGGCCAATGCATGGCAGCCTCATGGGGATGCGAAACAACAGGGGCTTCAATCTGCAACTTATTTTATTAAATTTGTATGTTAAATTTTCTTAAAAAATGAAGGTTGTTACTACTGTAAAAGAACTCCGCAGAAAATTCGGTAAAGTTATTTTTCCTCCTGTAGGGCTGGTACCTACTATGGGGGCTCTTCATGAGGGGCACTTATCACTGGTGCTGAGTGCTATCAGAGAATGTGAAACCGTGATTGTAAGTATCTATGTAAACCCTGAACAATTCAATGATAAAGAAGATCTGAAAAACTATCCCAGAAATACTGAAAAAGACCTTGAAATGCTTCAAGGAGTACTACGCGGAAATGATTTGGTATTCATCCCTTCCGACAAAGAGATATATCCGGAAAAAGACACCCGCATATTCAATTTTGGTAATCTCGACAAGGTAATGGAAGCTCTTCACCGGCCGGGACATTTCAATGGTGTGGCAAAAGTTGTATCAAGACTTTTTGAATTAACTAATCCCGACATATCCTATTTTGGTATAAAAGATTTTCAGCAGGTAGCTGTAGTGAAGGCACTTGTAAAACAATGCGGATTCAATATCAGGATCTCGGCAAAGCCTGTTATCCGTGAAACCGACGGCCTGGCTATGAGCAGCAGAAACCAGTTGCTTGAACCCGGAATACGTGATCAGGCTCCGGTAATATACCATACCCTTAGAAAAGTGTCATCAATGATGAAAGAGAAAGATATTCCTGATATAAAAATTTTTGTAAGGAATAATATTGAAAAACATAAGGATTTTGAGATTGAATATTTCGAAATTGTGGATGATGTTGAACTCATCCCTGTGAACAGAAAAGATGAAATGGGAAACGACAGACGCTATTACGGATGTATTGCTGTTAAAGCAGGAAAGATCAGACTTATTGATAATATTGAAATTGAATTGTCATGAATCAAAAAGGATAATTAACTTTGTAGCATTATTTACAAGCATATGCGTTAGAAATGTTAATAGAGGTTTTAAAATCGAAGATTCACAGGGTGACGGTTACAGGTGCAAACCTTAACTACATTGGCAGTATTACAATAGACGAAGAGCTGACCGACGCTGCAAAGCTTATTGAGAATGAAAAAGTTCATGTCCTTAACCTGAATAACGGACAAAGATTTGAGACTTATGTGATTAAAGCACAGAGAGGATCAGGTGAAATAAGTCTGAACGGTGCAGCAGCACGACTGGTTCAGCCTGGCGACATTCTGCTGATAATGTCTTATGCCCTGATGGATCCTGATGAGGCTGTCAAATACAAGCCTGTCATTATTTTTCCCGATACAAAAACCAATAAACTGATCTGAGTTGAAGAGAAAGATCATCCGTGTATTAAAATTTATTATTCTTTTTTCTATCGGGATACTTCTTCTCTGGCTTGCTTTCCGGAGTGTTGATTTCTCAAAGCTTTTAGAAGGGCTGAAAAATGCTGATTACTACTGGTTGTTGTTATCTGTATTTTTCGGTCTGATAGCATATCTCAGCCGTGCCCGGCGATGGCAATTGCTGATACGGCCTCTGGGATACCGCACTTCATTCTGGCATACTTTTCATGCCCTTATGGTGGGATACCTGGCAAATCTCGCCCTGCCACGTATGGGGGAAATAACCAGATGCATGGCTCTCGGGAAAAAAGAAAAACTACCTGTCGATCAACTGATAGGAACAGTGATCATCGAAAGGACTATAGATCTTTTATCTGTTATTGCCCTGCTGATCATTCTGATCTTTACAAGCGGAAAACTTATTAATGAATTCCTGAAAACACATTTTCTGACACCTTTCAGAGAAAAAATTCTTTCCAACTTAGGAACAACATGGATTATTTGGGCGATAGCAGCACTCATCTGTATCGTTTTTCTCTTATTATTAATCAGATACCGGAAGAATCTGAAAAAAATCAAGTTCATAGCCAAGATATTTGATCTTATCAAAGGAGTTATCAATGGATTGAATACCATTACCAGGCTTGAAAATAAATGGGAATTCATTTTTCATACAGTCTTTATCTGGCTCAATTATGCCCTTATGACATGGGTTGTCTTCTTTGCTGTGGAAAGTACTTCCGATATTTCCTTTACAGATTCGTTCTTCATTCTTGTTATTGGCGGTCTTGCCATGTCAGTGCCCGTCCAGGGTGGTATTGGTGCCTTCCATTATTTTGTCTCAAGAGGCCTTGCGGTAGTCCATGGAGTCATTCTGGAAGATGGCCTGATATATGCTCTGCTGGCTCATGAATCACAGATATTATTCGAACTGATACTCGGTCCAATATCTTTTTATATGCTTTTCGGAAGGAAATTATTCAGGAAACAAAACCCTTTGGAAACCAGGTAAAAATAAACTCATGCCAAAAGTAAAGACAGTATTTGTCTGCCAGAATTGCGGAGCAGAGTCTCCCAAATGGATCGGCAGGTGTCCGGTCTGCCAGGAATGGAACACTTATCATGAAGAAATTATTACTCCTTCTCCTCTTCATGAAAGATCACTGATAAAAAATATAGAAAAAAGATCTCCTGTACTCCTCAATGACATAGAGGCAGACGAAAAGGGCAGATACAAAACCGGATCTTCCGAACTGGACAGAATACTCGGAGGAGGCATGGTGAGCGGGTCTCTTATACTTCTCGGAGGAGAGCCCGGAATAGGTAAATCAACACTGGCTCTTCAACTGGCTCTTACAATGGAGAGTGTCAAAATCCTATATGTCTCAGGGGAAGAAAGCAGTGAACAGATAAGGCTGAGAGCACAAAGGCTGAGGGTTTCGACTAATGCCTGCTATATTCTGGGAGAAACAGAAATCGAAAATATACTTACCCATTCCGAAAATATTAAACCAGGACTGATCATTGTTGACTCGATACAGACAATGAGTACAGGACTATTAGAATCCCCTGCAGGCTCTGTATCACAGGTCAGGGAATGTGCGGCCCAACTGCTGAAATATTCCAAAACAACAGGTATTCCTGTCTTGCTCATCGGACACATCACCAAGGATGGCACCCTTGCCGGACCGAAAATCCTTGAACATATTGTAGATGTGGTACTTTATTTTGAAGGAGACAATAACTATGTATACCGTCTGTTGCGACCTGTAAAAAACAGGTTTGGCTCTACTTCTGAACTGGGGATATTTGAAATGACAGAGAAGGGTCTTCAGGAAATAAGTAATCCTTCTGAACTGTTCATTAATCAGCATGATGATCCTCTGAGTGGAATATCAATAGCTGCAACAATAGACGGTATCAGGCCTTTCCTCATTGAGATACAGGCACTGGTAAGCAGCGCCGTTTACGGAACCCCTCAGCGTAATACAACAGGATTTGACATACGCCGGCTAAATATGCTGCTTGCTGTACTCGAAAAAAGAGCCGGATTCAGACTGGCTGTAAGAGATGTCTTTCTGAATATTGCAGGTGGTCTGAAAGTAAATGATCCTGCAATCGATATGGCAATAGTCAGTTCTGTCCTGTCATCCAACCTCGACATACCTATCCCAAAAAATATCTGTTTTGCCGGAGAAACAGGTTTGTCAGGAGAGATACGACCCGTCTCCAGGATAGAACAGAGAGTTAAAGAAGCTTCCAAAATGGGGTTCAGGAAAATATATCTTTCAAAATATCATAAAAACATATTGGTAAAAGGACTGGATATTGAGATTTGCCCTGTTGAAAAGATAGAAAACCTTGTAAGATCTCTCTTTGGCTGATTTTGTCAACTCCTTAATAATCAAAAATACCCGACAATCACGACCAGTGATATCTTTTTCCTGCTTTGTACAAAAGTCAGTTTTTTTTCTATTAACCCTTCAACCTCAACCTCTTCAACTTCTTCAACCTTCTTTCTTCCTGCCAGTTAATATCTTTCATTAATGGAATTTGTGCGCCGCATACTTTCCCGCTTGAGTTTTTCACAATCCAGTTCCAGGTTAAAACCCGGAGGGCGTTCAAACTCCTCTGCTTCCAGAATACCCAGCTCCGGATCATTATATACTTTTTTAAGGAATTTGCCAAAAATAGGGAGAGCCATATTTGCTCCCTGTCCTTCCGAAATGGTTTCAAAATGGATTGCACGATCCTCCCAGCCACTCCATACTCCTCCAACAAGCTTTGGAGTAACACCCATGAACCAGCCATCAGACTGTTCCTGGGTAGTCCCGGTCTTACCTCCTATCTGGTTCATAAGCATATACGGCTCATACCGCAACCTTATGGCTGTCCCCGACTGGACAACACCCTGGAGAAGATTAACCATAAGGTAAGCAGCCTCCTCTGTCAATACTTCTTCAATCCTGGGAATTAACCTTGCCAGAACATTCCCGTTCTTATCCTCTATCCTTGTTACATACATGGGACGTGTGTAGATACCTTTATTGGCAAATGTGGAATATGCCCCTACCATCTCTTCAAGCTTAACATCAGAAGTACCAAGAAAGATAGAATTTACAGGATCAATAAAGCTTCTTATCCCCATCTTATGCATTATATCTGCTACAGTAGCAGGGCTGAACTGTTGTATGAGCCAGGCGGAGATGTAGTTTTCTGATTGCGAAAGCCCCCATTTAAGAGTAACCATCTTCCCGTGATAGGCTTTGGGACCCGAACTACGGGGAGTATAGATAGTATCTGTGGCAAAATCATAAAATGACCGTGGGATGTTTTCCACTTCATAACAGGGAGAATAGCCGTTCTGCATTGCAATGGTATACAGAAAGGGCTTTATTGTACTTCCTATCTGCCTCCTCTGCTGTGTCACCGCATCGTATTTGAAATATCTGAAATCGGGACCTCCCACATAAGCTTTTACATGTCCGTTTGTGGGATCTTCTACCATAAAACCCGATCTGATGAAATATTTATAATACCTTATGGAATCAAGCGGAGTCATAACAGTATCCTTTTCTCCATCCCAGCTGAAGACCTTCATCTTAAATTCTGTGTTGAAAACCTTCATAATAGAATCTTCTGTTACTCCTGCTCTTCTTAAGCTGTAATACCTGTCGCTCTGTCTCAGAGCAGTCATTAATATATCATCTATCTGTCTTCTTGTCAGATCGTTGGAATAAGGAGGGTTTCTGAATCTTTTCGCCCTTTCAAAGAATGCAGGTTGCAATTCTTCAGAAAGGTGTTCTCTTAAAGACTCTTCTGCATATTGTTGCATCTTCGAATTGATAGTGGTATAAATCTTCAGGCCATCGCGGTAGATGTCATAATCCGATCCGTCTGGTTTTTTATTCTTTTTACACCAGCCATACAGTTCGTTATTCTCCCAGTCCCACAAGGCTTCTTCATAAGATGATTGCCTTACATACCTGTCGGGATCCGGTTCCGGCCTCATCATGATATTCCTGAGGTATTCCCTCAGATAAGTGGCCAGACCGGTATTGTGATCCTCTATCTGAAAATCAGTGACAATTGGCAAAGCTTTTAAGGAATCTGCGACAACTTTTGGCAGATAACCATATTTTGCCATCTGTGACAGAACAATGTTCCTTCTGCTTAACATACGTTCAGGATTACGTATGGGATTATAGAGAGTGGATGCTTTTAACATCCCTATCATCACAGCAGCGTCCTCTATCTTAAGTGAATCGGGAGTGGTATTGAAATAAACACGGGAAGCTGATTTAATACCTATTGCATTATAATTGAAGTCGTACTTATTAAGATACATTGCTATTATCTCTTCCTTGGTATAGCTTCTCTCAAGCTTCACTGCTGTCTGCCATTCCTTGAATTTTGCCATCCCCAGTCTCATTGTCCTCACGAAAGGGGAGACACTGGCTGTATCCCTTGGATAGAGCTGTTTGGCAAGCTGCTGTGTAATAGTACTTCCGCCGCCTGTACGCTGTCCCATCAGTATGGTCCGGACAATAGCCCGTGCTATCCCGCGTATGTCGATACCGGAATGTCTGTAATACCTTATATCTTCTGTTGCGATAAGAGCATTGATAAGATACGGAGATAAATCATTATACTCTGTCCAGCTCCTGTTTTCAATACTTATTGTACCAAGAAGCACTTCATCCTCTGAATAAACTTCGGCGGCGAGAAAATACTGCGGATTCTCCAGTTCATCAAAAGAGGGCATAGGCCCTAATTTCTCCCTGGATATCAAGATGAAAATCAGAATGGCTGCCAGAATAGGCAAACATACTAAGGCCCAAAACCCTATAAGATATTTTTTCTTCTTTTCAATACCTGCCATTGTACTGGAATATTTCCTCCAAAAATAGCAAAATTAAAGAAACTTAAATCTTTATTTTGAAGTTTGGAACCTAATTGATTTACTTTGCGGAGATTTTGATAAAATAAAATTTATGCCCGACATGATTGAAAATCTTGTTATAGTAGAGTCGCCGGCAAAAGCAAAAACCATAGAAAAATTTCTGGGGAAAAATTTCCATGTAGTCTCTAGTTTTGGCCATATAAGAGATCTTAAGAAAAAGAATCTCGGTATAAATGTCGAGAATGATTTTGAACCTGTATATGAGATCCCAAAAGAAAAAACCAGGATAGTTGCCGAACTTAAAAAAGCGGCTGCCGGTGCAAAAAATATATGGATCGCCTCTGACGAGGACCGTGAAGGAGAAGCCATAGCATGGCATCTGGCCGCAGTTCTGGATCTGGACCCGGCTTTAACAAAGAGGATAGTGTTTCACGAGATCACCAAAGATGCTATTGCAAGTGCCATAGAAAATCCGCGGACGATAGACATGAATCTGGTCAATTCCCAGCAGGCCCGCCGTATTCTCGACAGGCTTGTAGGGTTCGAGATATCTCCGGTTCTATGGAAAAAAGTACAACCTTCTCTTTCGGCAGGAAGGGTACAGTCGGTAGCTGTCAGACTTATTGTTGAAAGAGAAAGAGAGATAATATCCTTTAACCCCGAATCTACATTCAGGATATCTGCCTTTTTCCGCACACTTGAAGAAGATCTTAAAAGTCCGGTAATAAGAGCTGAAGCTACTCAGAGGTTCCACGATGAGAAGAGTGCTCTGGATTTTCTTGAATTATGCAGTTTATCTGATTACAAGGTTGAAGATATCGTTGTTAAGCCGGGAACCCGGTCTCCTGCCCCTCCTTTTACCACATCCACACTTCAGCAGGAAGCCTACCGGAAACTGGGCTTTTCTGTCTCACAGACTATGACAGTAGCCCAAAGGCTCTATGAGGGAGGTAAAATAACCTACATGAGGACAGACTCAACGAACTTGTCAAAAGTGGCCCTGGCAAAATCACGGGAAGTCATTATCTCACTGTTTGGTGACCGGTATGCAAAAACAAGACAATACCAGACAAAATCCAAAGGAGCCCAGGAAGCCCACGAAGCAATACGGCCTACCTATCCCGACAATAAAACAATTCAGGGCACCCAGAACGAAAAGAGACTTTATGATCTTATCTGGAAAAGAACCATCGCCTCACAGATGGCAGATGCTCAAATAGAAAAAACGGCAATCTCCATAAGCGTCAGCCGGTCTCCTGCCGGCTTCACTGCAACCGGAGAGCTTATTAAATATGATGGTTTCCTCAGACTGTATTCCGAATCACACGATCAGGAAAAAATCGATGATGACAAATATATCCTTCCGCCTGTAAAAAAGGATACTCCTCTTTATTATAATACTATCAGTGCAACACAAAAATTCACAATACCTCCGCCAAGATATACTGAAGCGAGTCTTGTCAAAAAGCTTGAGGAACTGGGCATAGGTCGCCCTTCAACATACGCACCTACTATATCTACTATACAGAACAGGGGATATGTAAGCAAAGAGGACAGACCGGGTGAAGCCAGAAAGATAAAAACACTGAAACTGGAAAACGGCAAGATCACTCCCGCTGTAAAAAACGAAATAACAGGGAAAGAGAAATCCAAACTATTCCCTCAGGACATAGGGATGATCGTTAATGATTTCCTCGTTGAATATTTTCCTGATATTGTCGACTATAATTTCACTGCAGAAGTTGAAGAACAGTTTGATAAGATAGCTGACGGAGAAATGAAATGGACCAGTATGCTGAAAGATTTTTACGGACCATTTCATGAAAGTATTGAAAACACACTGGAAAAAAGTAACAGGAAGAAAGGGATAAGAATACTTGGTAATCATCCTGAAACGGGAGAACCTGTATCGGTCAGAATGGGCCGTTTTGGTCCCCTGGCACAGATAGGGGACTCTGATAACGATGAAAAGCCAAGGTTCGCCAGTCTGTCCAAAAACCAGCTTATTGAAACGATAACACTCGAAGAAGCTCTTAATCTGTTCCGTCTCCCCAGATCCCTCGGAATGCACCAGGACGGGGAAATAGTTATCGGAACAGGAAAATACGGACCCTACGTGAGGCATGAGGGAAAATTCTACTCACTGAAAAAAGGAGTCGATGACCCTTATACAATAACTATTGAAAGAGCTGTTGAGATTATCAGAGAGAAAAATGAAAACGACAGAAAAAAAATAATAAAGGATTTTGGTGATATCCTTGTGCTAAATGGAAGATTTGGCCCATATCTGACAAAGGACAAGAAAAACTACAGGCTGCCCAAGGGAATTGATACAGAGAAAATTACAAAACATGACTGTCTTGAGATAATTGAGAAAAACAATAAAACTCATAAGAAATCCTGAACCTGATTATGATAGATCTGAATGACTATTTCAGCCCGGTAAGTATTGAGCGACCTGATTTTAATTTCATAGCAGAACAGTCTGGTTTCCCTCATAATATTACAGTTCATACTGCAAGTATGGCTATCAAAAATACCGGTAATTACAAAGTGGCATTGTTAGGAGTTCCTGACGGCAGGAATTCTCCCGGGACAGGTACAATGAAAGCTCCGGATTTAGTGAGAACCGAACTATACCGCCTGACAAGAATCCCGGGTAAATCAAAAATAATTGACCTGGGCAATATGAAAAACGGAGTCACATTTAATGATACTGTAACAGGTCTCCGCGATGTTCTGGTCTACCTGATTCGGCAGGAAATCTTTCCTGTAGTGCTGGGAGGAAGCAGTGCATTAACCCTGGCTGTTGACAAAGCAATGTCGGATCTGGACATTAATTACACTCTCGCCGGTGTTGACTCAAGAATAGATTATATAAATGAAAAAAAAGCCCCCGACTCTTTCAGTTATCTTAATACAATACTCCATAAACAAAAAAGTTATCTCAGCCACTATATCAATATAGGTTACCAGACCTATCTGAACGACCAACAGGTCATAAACCGTTTCAATAAGCAGAAATCAGAAATGTTAAGGGTAGGAGATGCGCGAAAGGCTATTCATCTTACCGAGCCTCTTTTCCGCGATTCCGAAGTAGCTGTCTTTGATATGTCAGCTGTAAGGCAATGTGATGCACCAGGAAGCATCTGTCCCTCTCCTAACGGTTTTTATGGAGAAGAGATCTGTCTGCTGGCCAGATATGCAGGCATCTCTGATAAGCTCAAAATATTCTGTCTCTTCGACGTAGACCCTGAATTTGATATCAGGAACCAGACAACGGGCCTTGCAGCACAGATCCTGTGGTTCTTCCTTGAAGGTTTCTCCCAGAAACAATATGAAGTACCTGCCCTTAGTAACAACAACTCCGGACGTTTTATCAGGTATCACGTCAGGATCACTGATCTCGAGGATGATCTGATCTTTATAAAGAGTACACTTACCGACAGATGGTGGATGGAATTAAAAAGCTCCGATAATAAACCATTCTATATAGCCTGTTCACATGAAGATTATCTGAAGGCTAACCATGATGAAATACCGGACAGATGGGTTCAGGGATCTGGCAGATCAAAAAATTAACTCATGCATCGCACTGTTTATCTGCTTTTTACAGTATACCGAAAATCATTTTTTCGTTTATAGTGTATCAAAAAAAATATTTGTGCGTATAAGAGGATAATTTTTAAAAGATTAATAAATAAATGCACTGTTTTCTTCGTTATACTTTTTTATGTAATTTTAACCCTTCGATATAGGTTGATTTTGCATACTGATATAAAGAAATGAAGAGATTTTGCGTGTTAATTTTAATATCCGTTTTGATGAGCAACACAGGCATAGCCCAACAGGATCCGCTTACCAGTCAGTATATGTACAATACATTGACTTTTAATCCGGGTTTTGCAGGAACATCCGGGATGATCTGTGCCACTGCCGTCAACAGGCAACAATGGCTGGGATTTGAAGGATCACCTTCGACCACAGTTTTCAATATAAGCGCTCCTGTTTCTGTTTTCAATATTAAAAGCGGAGTGGGAATGGTTATTGAGAGTGATAATATCGGTTTTGACACCGACATCAATCTTTCTGCCGTATATTCATATCTTGTGGATATGGGTACAGCCAGGCTCGGGATAGGAGCATACTTCGGGATGGTCAACAAAACACTTGATCCCAGCTGGTACATACCCGACGGAGTAGGTTTTACTCCTCCTGACCTCGATCCCAACATACCGGTAAATAAAGAGAGTGTTGTATTATTTGATGCCGGAGCAGGCCTTTATCTTAATTCAGACAAATATTATATTGCGGCTTCTGTAACCCATATCAATCAGCCTGAGATAAATTACACGCAGGGATCATCCTACATAAGCCGTCATTATTATATTACAGCAGGTTATACCCTTCAACTTCCCAATCCGGCCATAGAAATACTTCCATCGGTTTTTGCTTACAGTGATGGCAGGATATTTCAGGCAAGTATTACTTCTTTAGTAAGATACAATAAAAAGGTATGGGGAGGCGTTTCATACAGAGCCGGAGACTCTGTATCCGGTATTGTTGGCATTGAGCTGTTCAACGGTATCCGTATCGGATACAGTTATGACTTCCCTCTTTCTGATATCAGGAAGAGCACATTAGGATCGCATGAGTTTATGGTAAACTATTGTTTTGACCTCAGTTTCGGCAAGAGTCCGATGAGATATAAAAGTATACGCTTTTTATGATTAATTAAAAAAAATAACTTACTTGCAATATAAATTCTAAGGAATTATGAAAAATGTAATTCTAACTCTCCTGATAACCGTAATTTTTTTTAGTGGGTGCAGCACCTCAGACAATGGAGAACTGACAGGTGTTCCGGGAAGAAAAAAATTCTTCGAACCTGAACCTATGGAAATGGCATTTATCCCTGCCGGAAGTTTCATGATGGGCCCCAGTGATCAGGATGCTTTGTTCTCAATGAACAGTCTGGCAAAATCAGTTACTGTTGATGCATTCTGGATGGACCAGACAGAGATCACTAACAATAAATACCGTCAGTTCGTATACTGGGTACGCGACTCAATATTCCGGACCAAACTTGGTAATGCCGGCATACCCGACAGAGATTATTTCCTTGTTGATGATGACGGAAATATGATTGAACCCTATGTCATTAACTGGAATGAAAAGATAGACCTCAACGACGAAATCACCAGAGAGGTGATGGAAGAAATGTATTATCCTCCGGAGGAAAGGTTTAACAGTAAGAAACAAGTTGACATACGTAAACTGAATTACTCATATTACTGGGTTGATTATCAGTCTGCCGCCAGAGTCAATTATGTACAGGATTATGAGAATAACACCGGTCGTTATGAAGGTCAGGTCACTAATCTTGATGGTTCACGCACCGAAGTAAGGGACCGCTCTTCATTTATCAAACACATTGTGGTAAATATTTATCCCGACACACTATGCTGGATAAGAGACTTTACTTATTCCTTCAATGATCCCATGGCTGATCTGTATTTCTGGCATCCTTCTTTTGACGATTATCCTGTTGTAGGGGTGTCATGGGTTCAGGCAAATGCTTTCAGCCACTGGAGAACTGACTATATGAACAATGCCCTCAGAAAGAACGGAGTTGTGGATGTAATGGCCTACAGGCTCCCTCTTGAGACAGAATGGGAATATGCTGCCAGAGGAGGTCTTGACCTTTCAATGTATCCCTGGGGAGGCCCTTATACACGTAATTACGAAGGCTGCTTCCTGGCAAACTTCAAACCTCTGAGAGGTAACTACATCGATGACGGGAATGTATATACAGGAAAAGTTGGTTCCTATGAACCTAATGAATACGGTTTATATGATATGGCCGGAAACGTTGCAGAATGGACATGTTGCGCATATCATCCCTCAGCCTATATCTTCCAGCACGACCTCCAGCCAAATTATGAATATAATGCAACACCTCAGGATCCTCCTGTCCTTAAGCGTAAAGTTATTCGCGGAGGCTCCTGGAAAGATATTGCTTATTTCCTTCAAACAAGTACAAGGGATTATGAATATCAGGACTCTACAAAACCATACGTTGGTTTCCGTAATGTAAGGTCCTATATAGGAGCCCAGTTATAAATATTCAATTGAAATAACCAAAACTAAAAATATCAGGTATGAGCCTAGCAGAATTAGTACAAAGCAGCGGGTGGAAGAATTTTATTGCTAAACTTTACGGTTTAGGAGCTTCCGTAGTAATCGTCGGTGCACTGTTCAAGATACAGCACTGGCCACTGGCAGGAACAATGCTTACAGTAGGCCTTTTAACAGAAGCTGTCATTTTCTTCTTCTCAGCTTTCGAACCTCTTCATGAGGAAGTAGACTGGACTTTAGTTTATCCTGAACTTGCAGGTATCCCTGACGATGACATGGATGAATTGCCTGTTCAAAGTTCAAGATTCCGCGGAAGAGGATATGAAGCCGGTGGCGGTGGCGGAGCCGGATCAGCAGCTCTGGCAAAATTTGATGAGATGCTCGAAAAAGCAGATATCACACCGGAATTATTTCAAAATCTTGGAGTAGGTATGAAAAAACTGAGTGAAACAACATCCAACATAAACGCTATGGGCGATATCTCAGCTGCATCAGCAAAATACAAGGATACAATTGCCTATGCAAATGAATCCCTTGGCAAACTTGCTGAATCATACCAGAATACTACAAATGTAATTAATGAAACCGGCTCTAACTACAAAAATATAGCTGATTCTCTTTCCGTGATCGAAATGGGAGGGAAATCATACCAGGAACAACTGGAAGCCCTTAATAAAAATCTGTCAGCCCTTAATGCAGTTTACGAAATTCAGAAAAAAGGTGCTGATGAACATCTTAAAGAGTCTGACAAACTGTTTAACGGAGTGCAGGATCTTATGAAAAATCTTACTGATTCAGCAGGTGATACAACGAAATACCGCGAACAAATAACAAAACTCAACGATAACCTGTCAGCTCTTAATAATGTTTATGGAAATATGCTTGCTGCTATGAATGTCAAGTAGCATAGTAATTTATTTCTCACTATTAAACAACTTTAAAAAATGGCTCACGAAAAGCTATCACCGCGACAAAAAATGATAGGTATGATGTACCTGGTGCTGACTGCCATGCTTGCTCTTAACGTATCAAAAGAGGCTGTGAAAGCATTTATGCAGGTCGACAAAGGTCTTACTCTTACCGTCGAAAACTATGTTAAGAAAAATAATATCTATTACGAGCAGTTTACCAGAGCCGCAGCTGAGAATCCTACAAAAGCAGGCCCTTATAAAGACAAAGCCTTTCAGGTTAAAGAACGTGCCGATGAGCTTTATAATTTTATCCAGGATCTGAAAATTGAAATAATAAAAACAGCTGAGAAAGAGGAAAACCCTCCTGCAATTTCAGGAACATCTATCGATATCACACAAGTCAAAAGATATGATGAAAACAATGTCCCTTCAGAAATACTTGTCGGTTCCAATGAAGCAGGAAAAGGATATCACCTGAAAGCAGCAATAGATGATT
Source organism: Bacteroidota bacterium (assembly GCA_012729475.1). Classification (GTDB taxonomy): domain Bacteria; phylum Bacteroidota; class Bacteroidia; order Bacteroidales; family VadinHA17; genus LD21. The sequence goes on along the minus strand of JAAYDB010000021.1, from coordinate 29,541 downwards.
ACCGCGATTTTCTTATTTCTGTCCTCGAAGGGAAATTCCCTGAAGCAGAGGACGCTCTTCGCCAGACACTGAATACAGATGATTCCAAAAATGAAGACGGAGAAACAGAACCATGGGTTAACCTTATGTTTCAAACGATGCCTGTTGTAGGAGCTACTGCTCTTCTGTCCAAAATACAGGTAGACGTAAGAAATGCAGAAACTGAAGTTATCAATCACCTCTATACCCAGATTGATGCATCTTCATTTAAATTCAATAAACTGAGTGCTATTGTTATACCCGACGCAAGTTATATCACCCTCGGCTCCAGTTACAATGCCCGGGTGTTCCTTTCAGCAACAGACACTACACAGCAACCGGAGATCACTGTAGGCGAACAGAAACTTCCCCTCGACGAGACAGGAAAAGGTATCTATAGTGTCAAACCTTCTACAACCGGTTCAAGAACCTGGGGCGGAGTAATCTCAATAAAAGCTCCCGACGGTACAATGAGAGAATATCCTTTCAGTTCATCCTACTCTGTAGGTGAGCCCAATGTAATATGCTCTCCTACCGCAATGAACGTGATGTATTACGGTATCCCCAATCCTATTGACGTATCTGTTCCCGGAGTAAGTCCTAATAATATAAAGATAAGGGTCGTTAACGGTACTATATCTACAGAAAAAGTCAAGAATTCCAAAGGTGAAAATTTCAGGGGCAGCTGGTCAGTAAGACCATCTGCTGAGAGACAGAATGTCCAGGTAATTGTTTCTTCTACCGATGCCAGCGGAAAAACAATGACCTACGCTCCTTACGAATTCAGAGTAAAACCTGTTCCAAGACCTGAAGCCCGGTTTGCAGGTAAAAACTCCGGATCCATTTCAAGAAACGTTGCTGTGGCACAACAGGGTGTCTTTGCCGTATTACCCGATTTTGATTTCGACCTGCAATGGTATGTTACAGGATTCACTGTACTCTACTCAGACAGAATGGGCGACTTCGAAGAAAAAAGTTCCAGCAGTAGCCTTACAGCTCAGCAAAAAGAACTCCTGAGCCGCCTTACCAGAGGAAAATACCTTACTATTAAAGATATTAAAGCAGTAGGCCCGGATAAAAAAACTGTTGACCTGAGTCCTATTATACTGCAGATTGAATAATATTTGTTGAATAGAAATAGAAAAAATAATATAGCTATGAGTAAAAAAATAATTTTGGGAATTATCGTATTGCTGTTTGGTGGGATATCCTATGCCCAGGTGCAATCATTCGGCGATATTTACCAGAAATCTATTCCGGAGACACAAAAGATCAATTATGCATTCCTCAGAGAGGCAGATGTTATCTGGTCGAACAGATACTACAGGCTTATTGATCTTCGTGAAAAGATCAACCATCCTCTCTATTATCCCACTCTCGCAACCCGCGATGGCAGAAAGAGTTTTATCAATATCCTTCTTGACGAGATAAAAGCAGGTAATATAACCGCATATTCCGTACTTGATATCAATGTACCAACTACATATCAGGATATCGAAAGTAATATGGGAGCCACAACAAGAACACAGCAGATACAAATAAATGCTGCCGGTGATACACGCGACTCCACTATAACAGAACAAGCTAAACCGGAAGATGTAAAACAATTACTCATCTACGAAGAATGGTTCTTTGATAAAAAACTCTCCAAGCTGGATGTCAGAATAATTGCAGTATGCCCCTACTGGATGGGTGTAGACCCCGAACTTCAAAGAGCCATGAGGAAACCCCTTTTCTGGGTTAAATTTGATGAAATAAGAGATATACTGGCTAAAAATGAAGCTGTTGTTTCAAATAACGATGCCCAAAGATTATCATTCGATGACCTCTTCATGCAAAGACGATTTGGAAGCATCATCTGGGGTGAGTCAAATGTATTTAACGATAGAACAATAAATGAATATACTGTCGGTAAGGCTTCTCTTTTTGAATCAGAAAGGCTTAAAACCGAATTGTTCAACCTCGAACATGACCTCTGGGAATACTAGAATTAAACTGAAACAGGAATTAATAAGGGCCATTTAAGCCCTGATTTCATCCCCTCCCAACCGGAAGGGGATGTTTTTATAAATACTTCTCCCCTGTCTCCTTCTTTATATCCTCAAGATAATTCTTGATATTCTGTTCCTCCTCTTTTCTGACAATTAGAAGGACATCATCAGATTCAACAATTATATAATCCTCCAGCCCTTCTATTATGGCAACCTTACTGCCGGATATATTTATTATATTCCTTTTATTGTTATAAGAAAATACATTTCCACTGATCACCGAATTCCCATCCTTATCAGTCCTTGAATGTTCGTACAGAGAACTCCATGTACCAAGATCAGACCAGCCTATATCAGTGCATTTAACATACACATTATCTGCTTTTTCCATTATCGCGTAATCAATAGATATATTTTTACACTCGGCATAGGTGCGTCGTATGAAATTCATTTCCTTATCAGTGCCTATCATATTTTTACCCTCTTCAAACACTGTAAACATATCTGGCAGATGCTTCTCAAAGGCCGCCACAATACTGCTTATATTCCAGATAAAGATCCCTGAATTCCAGTAAAAATCACCACTTTGAATAAATTTCCCTGCAAGTTCGATATCTGGTTTTTCAGTGAATGTTTTCACTTTATACAAATTATCGAAACCTTCCATTTTCTTTTTATAATCAGCCTGTATATAACCGTACCCTGTTTCAGGGCGGTCAGGCTTAATACCTAATGTTAGAAGAACATCATTTTCTCTTACAAAATCAATGCTTTCACCAATCACTTTCCCAAACTCTTCTTCTTTTAATATAAGATGATCTGCGGGTGTGACAGTAATTACTGCCCGGGGATCCTTCTGTAAGATCCTGAAGGTACCATAAGCCAGACAGGGTGCTGTATTACGCCTGAAAGGTTCTGCCAGTACATTTGACGGATCAATATCAAGCTGCTCAAGAACAATATCTTTATGCCGGTCACCTGTAACAACGAATATATTTTCCGGTGGGCAAAGTGCTTTAAAACGCCTGAACGTTTGCTGTATAAAGGTCTCTCCGGTGCCGAGTATATCAATAAACTGCTTGGGTTTTTCGCGTCGGCTGAGAGGCCAGAAACGACTGCCTATGCCTCCAGCCATTATAATCACATAGCGGTTATCCATATCCTATGAATTATAAAGGTATATTTATTTACAAATATATAATTATTGCTTAGGCTTTTTTAGTCTGATTGAAGAAATAGAGCAATAATTTGTAATTTTGAACTCAATTTATACTACATGTTAGTTTTTCTAAGACAACTCGGATTATATTTTATTATGCTGAAAAAGGTTTTTTCAAAACCTGAAAAACCCTTGATCTATTACCAGCAAACCATGCACGAAATGGTTTATCTTGGGGTAAATTCTGTGGGAATCATTTCTATCATCTCTTTCTTCATGGGTGCTGTAATTACACTTCAGACAGCATACAATACTGAGAATCCCATATACCCTACTTACCTGATCGGACTTGGATGCCGCGACTCTATAATACTTGAGTTTTCATCCACTATCTCTGCTCTCATTCTTGCTGGGAAAGTGGGTTCTAATATTGCATCAGAAATTGGGACCATGCGAGTCACAGAACAGATTGACGCCCTTGAAATGATGGGTGTCAATTCGGCTTCTTACCTTATTCTTCCGAAAATCATAGCGACTCTTCTCTTCAACCCCCTCCTTACCCTCATCAGTATTATTGTAGCAATCCTTGGAGGCTGGCTTGCGGGTACAACAGCCGGAGTAATAACCTCAGAGGATTTCATATACGGAATTCAGTATGCATTTATCCCTTATTATATTACTTATTCAATAATAAAAACTTTGTTTTTTGCCTTTATTATCACAAGTGTTTCAGCCTTCCATGGCTATTTTGTTGAAGGAGGTTCACTCGAAGTGGGACGTGCAAGTACGAAAGCCGTTGTATACAGCAGTGTTCTGATCCTCCTTTTTAATGTAATTCTTACCCAATTATTGTTATCATGATCAGGGTAGAAAATCTTAACAAAACATTTGATGGCAGATTAGTTCTGGATAATATATCTGTCACCTTTGAAACGGGAAAAACAAATCTTATCATAGGCCGTAGCGGATCCGGCAAAACTGTTCTGCTGAAATCAATTGTGGGCCTTCATGAACCGGACAATGGTGAGATATGGTTTGAAGATATCCTGTTTAATAACCTTGATTTTGAAGAAAGGAAAAAGATACGGGAACAGATGGGAATGCTCTTTCAGGGAAGTGCATTGTTCGATTTCTTTACAGTTGAACAGAATGTGAGATTTCCTCTTGATATGTTCACCGGCAAAACCCTTGAAGAAAAAACTGAAAGAGTAAATTTCTGCCTTAAAAGAGTTGATATTATTAATTCAAATAAGCTGTATCCCTCAGAGCTGTCGGGTGGCATGAAGAAACGTGTAGCCATTGCGCGGGCCATAGCCCTAAACCCGAAGTACCTTTTCTGCGATGAGCCAAATTCTGGTCTTGATCCTCTTACTGCAATACTTATTGATGAACTGATAAAAGAGCTGACTGAAGAATATTCAATGACAACCATAGTGAATACACACGACATGAATTCAGTCGTTGAAATAGGCGAAAAGGTAATATTTATTCATGAAGGGATTAAGTGCTGGGAAGGGACCAACAAAGAAATACTCCATTCCGATAACCAGATCCTGAACGATTTTGTCTTTGCCAATTCCCTGGCAAAGCAATTAAAATCAACAGAAAATAATAATTCCGTTTAAGAATCAGTCCACTTCTTCGTATTCAACAAACTCTCCCGTATCTTTTGATACTTTTTTGTCTTTCTGACGCCTTATGCGATCAGCTTCAGCTTCCCTCTCCTTGTTCTTATCAACAATCCTGAACCCTGAAAAAGAACGGAAAAGAAGCATTATAATAATTACAATTAATATCAGTCGTACTAAGATGACCATCTCAAAAAATTTTATTTATTGTATCTGGATCATTGGTTTATCATTTCTTCCGGAAAACTCTTTGTTACCGAAACACAGGTTTATTCCAAGTCTGGCATGAGCAGTATTCCATATTTCCGGCAAAGGGATCTTTCCCCCATCGATATCTGTTACATGTTTCCAGCTCAGTGGAATTCTGTCAGCCATTGCATAGATCTGAAACCAGCCCGCCCTAAATGCCAGACCAAGACCAATATTATTCTGTCGGTAATTAGTAGCGGTATAAGCGATACTGGTAGAAAACATATTTCTGATATTCAGATTCGCCGATAGTGTAAGGGCTTCGTGATATCTGTTATCCCTGTATCTTGTATGGGATAATAATCCTACAGAGAATGATTTGGAGAGCTTATAGCTGCCACCAGCTGTTATGCCGTATGAAAGGCTGGTTTTATACTGATTATAAGTTCTGGAAAAAATTATTGAATTCATCAGGGAATCGATATAAGCTTCAGCAATATCTTCAAAGTCTGTCGAACCTTCATACACATCCTGAAGATTTTCTCCTGTAAACACAAATTCACTCTCTGCCTGTATATTGGTTACATCCTCTTTCCAGCTGATAAAACCCAGATCGGTTACAGCAGCCGAAACAGATAATTTATCATTAATATTATATAATGCACCTATATCAAGTCCGAATCCTTTGTTCCCGGTACTGAGGACATTTTTTACAATATCTTCCGGTGATTCAAACCGGCTTTCATCAAACACTATCCCGGAAGGCACGTCTTCTTCTTCATCCCATTCAATGGTCACCGGTCCACTGACATCCATAGTCATTTCTGAATCCCATGTCTGAGAATAATCAGCAGCTATCGCGGCATTGAACCTGTGGGTTGTCAGTCTCACATCCGCAATGCCGGTAAGGAGTTTTCCTTTCACTCCTATTCTGAATCTGTCGGTGATATTTTTCGAAAACCCAATGCCAAACTCATTATATAATTGTGCTCCAAGGTTTAATCCAGCCAGGTCGTAAGAATTTCCGGCCAGCACTTCTTCTTCATAAAAAGCCAGGCGGAACAGATCTCCTGGAAAAAGAAAATTACCTTCCTCCCGGATATTGTAGTCAATAAAAACATACATGTCCTTACCTGCTGAGAATCCCAATCCAAAAACCTGGACAGAGGCTTCCTCCCTTAAAAAATTATTATCCCCTCTTTCTGACAGAAAACGTGCAGCATCAAAGCCTTCACTTATGAGAGCAATGGAATCAGCAGACTGCCCTTCAAAAAACATATCTTTGAAATTCAGAATATTATTGTTCATATTCATATTAATACCCGATATGACAGGAAGACCTATATATACTTTATTTGTTGGCCGCAGAGCAGGATTCAAAAAATGATTCTGGGGCAGATTCATGTAATACATTACCTGGCTGTTCTGGGATAATGCTTCGGTACAAATACCTGATATCAACAGTAAAGTCAGTAATAATTTCATTTTAACATTCATATTCTATCTATTTGATCCTGGTATTCAGCTTATAATTGTAAAGGAACCTGTCTGTGCCTCCTACTATAAGATTCCAGTCATTCGAGCCGGTGAGCCTTCCTATGGAAAACATTGAAGCGCCCCGCAAGGGGAAGCCGCTCATTGTGTTACCTTCACTGTCAACCAGGAATATCTGTTTATTCTGTATGTCAAATACTCCTATCTTCCTGTCCGATGAACTGAAAATAAAATTTATCGGTCCACCGAGCTCATCCGAGCCGAATTTTCTGTTGAACAATTCGGATCCGTTATTGTCGTAAAGATACAATATGCCATTATCAATAAAAATATATTCACCAAAACCATCCCCGTCTACATCAAAAAAATCAAACGAATGGTCAATTGAAAATTCCCGTTTCTTTGATTTTTTCACACTACCGTCGAAATATATATGCTGAATAGTTCCGTCAGGACCTGAACATATAACACAGGGATTGGACCCTGGATCAAGTCTGATCGATGATCCCCTCGCTTTTGTTACGTGCTCTTTTAATGTGAGCCTTGTTTTACCTGTACGGTCAGTGAAATACAAAGAGGTTTCATCTGCTGTAATCAGATAATCCTTCCCGGAGATCCTGAACCAGCATATTTCTGAACTGACAACACTGTTTGTACTGAATGTTCTCCATCCCTTTACTATACTGCCTGATTTATCATAGGCATAAACCATCTTATCCTCACCGGCTATCAGGAGCCTGTAATTCTGATTATTATCATAGTCAAACAAGGCAAGGGGATTAGTAGCCGGCGACCTGAGGCGTACAGGATATCTCTCAACGTAATTGCCATTACGGTCAAGAAGATGGAGATGATTCTTTCCTGAGAATAATAACTGATACTTATTGTTACGAAAATAATCTATCATATAAACTGCACTCTGTATCTTCTCTCTCAATGGAACTTTCCATAAAATCCTCCCTGCAGCATTTATAAGGTAAGCATTGTTTTTCAGGTCCTGAATAAAAACCTCCTTTTCTCCCGTAATATGATTTGTAAAGAAAAAGGGTTTTATCCCGGCGATGGTATCAAGCAGAGTCTCCCAGTCAGTTATCGATTCTTTCCGCGGCTCTTCTTTATACAAGACGGAAAGACTGTTATAAATCATATTATTACTCGGCGTAAGTTGATACCCTGTAGCCTGGATTTTACTAAGCGATTCCTCATTCGATTCCATGAAACTGATTATATCATCACTGAGATATTTCTTCAGATAATCTGTTATAAGAAAAGGAACACAATAGAAGTAATAAGCTGACACGCTGGGCAGTGTACTCTCAAATTCTTTATAGATAAGATCATTTGCCAGAGTTTTTTTCAGCATATTATCATAAAGGACACTGAAAATAGTATTATCAGAACTGCCTGTAATAAGATAATTGCTGTAAAAAGCAAAATAAGAATCATCAAAATTTCTTGAGAATCCGGGAATAATGGCATCAGCAAAGCCCCTGAAAGTTGTTTTATATACAGGGATATTTATCTGATTATCCGGATGGAAATAAGTGATAGCTGTACCCTTTTCCTGCTGTGAAAAATGATCCAGAAAAATCTTTTCGGCAAATACCCTGTCTGTCAGTTCATATATTATCAGTGTATTTTCATCCGCACTACTTCCTTTTATGTTGATATATGCCCTTGTAACTTCATTTCCTGTATATTCCGACAGTGAAGAAGCCAGTTCTGCCACAGCGGGAGAAACATTATCCGCTTTTTCATCACCTGACCTGAATGACGGAACAAGTGACTCAAACAATGCTGTAGCTGATGGTAATATTTTATAAGTATCAAAAGCTGTAGCATTTCCTGTCTTGTATTTATAAAGTATCCTTGATGTATCTGTACACTCTGTATAGCCGTTAACAACAACCCCGTTATCCTTAATATATATATCCCCAACAGCATATTCAGTTAGTTTTTCTATTCCTCTTGCCGAAACATAGTCGTCTCTGAAGACAGAATTAATAACTGGTTTAAGATTATCAAAAACCAGAAATATCTTATCCTCATTTTTCCCTGAAGCTGCAAAAATTCTCGAAAATCCGGGCCTGTCGCGTATGTCATCAGACCCAATAGAAGTCCTGGCTATCGTTGTTTTCATCAGGTCCACAGAATGAGTACAAATGAGCAAACCCGATTTAAGAGCAAGATATACTGTATCTTCTCTGTTATCCGTGTTATAAGGAAGTTCCAGAACTTTCGTCCCAAATATTTTATTATCCTGTATCGTATTTATCCCTGATGATATAAGGATCTCTTTAAGATGGCGTATTTTTGTGCCGGCTATAACTGCGAGTGAAAGTAGGGCTTCAGTATTACCTTTTTCTGAAAAAGAGAAGGAAATAATTGCCGAGCTGCCACTTTGAATCTTATGATACTCGGTCGTATTGACCTGCCCGGCCAGAAACCTTATTTTTGTATTCAGTCTGTCAAGATCTTTTACATTTCCCACCTCTGCCATTATACCCTTATCTGAAGTGACTGAATTAAGAAAACTCTGAAGATCTATTGTTTCAATGATGAGAAAAGCATCTGAAGGAACTGCTTTATAGGGATCGGTCAATATTGTTTTTCTTCCCTGATGAAGAAAATAAACCATAATTGCAAGCCCTGAAACCAGCAGTACAACTATAAATATGGCAAATCGTTTACCCACTATGTCTTACTGTTTGGTTCAACTTCAAAAGTAACAATAAATTTTAATGAACCGGCATTCCCAACCAGCCAGTGTCCCGGTCTTGGCGATACATTACTATCCTGCTGTCTTGCTGCTTGTTACGAGATTTGTTTTTTGGCACGTTATTTGTTTTTATGATAGTACACAGGCAATCTCAAATATATACTTGATCCCTCAAGTCCAGCCAGGCCAAAAGCCTGGCTTTATTTTTCAGAAAGACCGGTAGCCTATTATTTCTCTTACTTCTCTGATTGTTTTTGAGGCACTCTCCCTTGCTTTTTCCGCTCCCCTTGCAACAACTTTTGACAGGTACTGATTATCGGAGAGTATCTCCAGAATTCTTTCTCGTATGGGACTTGTTACTTTTATTATGTCTTCGGCCAGTTGTTTCTTCAAATCTCCATAACGTATTTCGCAGGAAGCATACTTTTCAGTAAAATATTTTACGGTAGAAGGATCGGATACAATTTTCATCAGAGTGAAAAGATTTTTAACCGGCTCTGAAGGTTTTTCTCCGGGTGTTTTGGGGCCGCTATCAGTGACAGCACGCATCACTTTCTTCCGTATTTCCTCAGGGCTGTCGAAAAGATAAATGCCATTCCCTTCACTTTTGCCCATTTTACCAGTACCATCAAGTCCGGGCACCTTAACCAGTTTCTTCCCGAAATTATAAGCATCAGGTTCCGGGAAATAATCAACTCCATACATAGTGTTGAAACGTCTTGCAAACCGTCTGGTCATCTCCAGATGCTGTTCCTGATCCTTTCCTACAGGTACTTTGCTTGCCTTATGTATGATTATATCGGCAGCCATTAGAACAGGATAGGTCAGAAGACCCGCATTAATATTATCGGGGTGCCTGCGTATCTTCTCTTTAAAGGATGTCGTCCGCTGAAGCTCACCAACATAGGCATTCATATTAAGAAGAAGATATAATTCTATCACCTCCGGCACATCACTCTGTATAAAAACAGTTGCTATCTCAGGATCAATACCACAGGCCAGATATTCTGCCAGTACCTGCTTAATATTTCCATGCAGGTCATCCGGTTTTGGGTGAGTAGTAAGAGCATGATAATCTGCAATAAAAAAGAAACATCTGTTCTCTTTCTGCATTTTTAAAAAATTACTGAGTGCCCCGAAATAATTCCCCAGATGCAAATTACCTGTCGATCTTATACCACTTACTACTGTTTCCATTTTGTACTCCTAAATTTTCATACGTTTATTTATTTGAGCGTATGGGATTTACATGATAAATAATCATACTTTTTTGTGAGTTTCTGCTCATGTAAATTTCATACAAAACTAATTGTTTTTTCTGCCTGTGCAATCATCATACTCCTAAAGCTTAGTCTTTATGATGTATAATGTACAGTTACAATCCGGCCACAGAGAGAGGGACAAAGAATGTACAGTTGATTTCACGGGAAGAGCTTACTGCCAAATTATTTGTACCTTTGTGGCATTAAAAACAGATATGGTGGAATCGACAAGACAAAAAAAAGTTTCCAGATTATTACAAAAGGAAATAGCCGATATCTTTTTACGGAAAGGAAAAGAATTTGCTCCCGGCAAATTGGTTTCAATTACCAAAGTGAGGATAAGTCCGGATCTTTCTTTCGCCAGAGTTTATCTGAGCATCTTTCCGTCAACAGATAATAATCATGTTCTTAAATCTGTACAGGATCACTCTTCAAAGATACGTTTCGATCTCGGGCAAAAAATAAGGTCACAGCTGAGGATCGTTCCCGAAATTGCCTTTTTTATCGACGATAGTCTTGACTATATTGATAATATCGATAAGCTGTTGAAAACCTGATCCTGATGCAATACGAACCAATTAAGAGATTACTTGGAAGGTTTTTTTCCGGTCCTGTGTGCATGAGGATCATCTACTATACTATCCTTGATATTATTTTATTGCGTACATGGCATGTTAAAAAAGCTCTGAAAAAAATATCCGGGCATCTTCCTGTCAACTCCTCTGTTCTCGATGCCGGATCAGGTCCGGGACAATACACCTGGTTCATGGGTCGTAAAAACAGACTCTGGACAATAACAGGTGTTGATACAGACAGTAGCATGACAGATGAGTGCCGGAAATTTTTTAGCAAGACTTCTTTATCAGGAAGAGTAAGATTTATCACATCCGGTCTTGAAACATTTACCGAACCGGATAGATTTGATCTTATTATCTCAATCGATGTGATGGAGCACATCCAGGAAGATGAAACTGTATTTCATAATTTTTTCAGATCTTTGAGATCAGGAGGTATCCTCCTCATCTCTACACCTTCAGACCTGGGAGGATCAGATGTTCACTCCGGTGACGATAAATCATTTATTTCAGAACATGTGCGAGACGGGTACAATATGAAGGAAATCAAAGACAAACTGTCATCAGCCGGATTCATTGACATAGAAGGGAAATATACCTACGGGAAACCTGGTAATATATCCTGGCACCTGACAATGAAATACCCTGTCACAATGCTTAACCGGTCATATCTGTTTTTTCTTGTATTACCATTTTATTACCTTATTTTTTTTCCAATTTCAATAATCCTTAACATTTTTGATCTCTGTCTCGGACATAAGACAGGGACAGGCTTACTGATTACTGCAAAAAAAGCATAATGAAACTCTCGCTGTACATAGCCAAAAGATATCTTTTCGCGAAGAAATCGCGTAATGCGATAAATGTTATTTCGGGAGTTTCTGTTACCGGTGTGGCTGTCGGGACCATGGCCCTGATAATTATACTTTCCGTTTTTAACGGACTGGAAGAAATGGTGAGATCTATTTTCAATACTTTTGATCCCGACCTTAAGATAACACCCGCAAAAGGAAAGACCTTCATTCCTGATCAGCAGATGCTTCAATTGTTGTCAAACGTAAATGGTGTTTCCTGTTATTCCCTTACTATTGAGGAAAATGCCCTGCTCAGATACGATGACCGGCAAACAATCGCAACCGTTAAGGGAGTTGACGATAATTATGCTCAGGTGACAGGTATTGACAGCTCAATGTGGGATGGGGATTTCATTCTTAAATCAGATAAGGGCAGGGATTATGCAATACCGGGAATAGGCATCGCCAATTATCTGGGGGTGGGATTAAATTTCATATACCCTATCAATATATATGTTCCCCGCCGATCGGCCTCAGCCACAATCAATCCCGACGATGCTTTTAACAGAAGTTTTATCTTTCCGTCAGGGATTTTCCAGGTGGAACAATCCTACGATTCAAAGTACATTTATGTGCCTGTCAACTTTGCAAGAGATCTGTTCGACAACAGAGACGGAGTAAGTACTATAGAAATAAAGTTATCCCCAAATGCTTCCGAAAAAACTGTACAAAGAGATGTGGAGAACATATTCGGCAATGACTTTGTTGTAAAAAACCGCTTTGAACAACAGGAAATATTCTACCGGGTCATGCGCTCTGAAAGACTGGCAATATTTCTAATACTTACTCTTATCATTATTATTGCTTCTTTTAATATTATCGGTTCACTCACTATGCTGATAATTGAAAAAGAACGTGACATAGAAATACTCAAAAGTCTTGGTGCAGACAGAGACCTTATACGCAGGATTTTTATCTTTGAAGGCTGGATGATTTCTATCATCGGAGCCCTTATCGGATTGACACTGGGGTTTTTTGTCTGCTGGCTTCAGCAGACATACGGCCTGGTCAAACTGAATAGCGACTCCCTGTTGCTGAATGCTTATCCTGTTGTAATGAAAATGAAAGATTTTATTATTGTCCCCCTGACTGTCCTTGCAATAGGCTACTGGGCCGCCTGGTATCCCGTCAGATATCTCACAAGGAAATACCTTGATAAAGATGAAAAACAAGTCTGAAAAAAATATAACATATTATCACAGGAAGATGATCATTGTTCTAATAATGAGCCTTCTGTTCCTCCCCTGCTGTTCAAGATCAGAAAAGAACAAAATCATTCCCGAAGATGACTTTTATGAAATACTCTACGAGGTGTCTCTGGCAAACGGACTTATGATAGTACCTGAGGTAAGAAACACCTTTTCAGGAAGAGATACTGCCCGACATTATTATGATATAGTTGAAAATTACGGTTATTCCGTAGAACAAATGGAAAATACCCTCCGGTATTATTTTACACGAAAACCCAAGAAATTGATCAGGCTTTACGATAAAGCCATAGGGAAGATGTCAGAAATGTCTTCCATTATACGTTACGACAATACGATCGTTCCTGACGGAAGGGAAGATCTGTGGAAAAATGAAACAACATATTATCTTCCTGATACTACAAGCAACAAAAAGCTATGCTTCGGTTATGAATTGCGGTCTCCGGGCCGGTATACACTTGAATTTTCAACAACTGTTTACCCCTGCGACCAGTCATTCAACCCGCATTTCAGTGCTTTTACCTGCCACGCCGACAGTGTTGGCAACGGAGTGAGAACTGTTCTTCCGGAATTTAAGTATATAAAAGATGGCCGGGAATATCAGTACAGAACATTTTTATTGGTAGAAAAGAATAAGCCCCTGTACTTAAGGGTTTTTCTCTATGATCACGATAATAATCCTGAAAACATGATCCCTCTTGCCACTATTAAGGGAATCTCTCTTTTTTATTCGCCCTGATACAATATGAGATCCTTTTCTGCTCAATATATCTTTACCAATACAGGCCTTCCCTTAAAAAGATCTCTGGTAAAAACAGGTGATGACGGGACAATAATAAGCGTTGAAGATACCTGTGGAGATCTTAAAGAAAAACAATCCGTTGAGTTCTTTAACGGTATAATTATCCCAGGTTTCGTTAACTGCCACTGCCATCTGGAACTTTCACATCTCAGGGGGCTTATTCCTGAAAAGACAGGGTTGCCCGACTTTATCTCCCAGATACGCTCCCGCCGTGAAACAAGACAGGAAGATATTGTTTCTTCAGCTTTAACTGCAGACAGTGAAATGTATCATGAGGGTATAAACCTGTGTGCCGATATCTGTAACACACCTGCTACATTCCCGGTGAAAAAAGAAAGCCCAATACAATACATCAATATGCTGGAAGTCTTCGGTATAGATCCTGACAAAGCCGGACACCGGATGCTGGAAGCTGCTGTACTGGCAGAAGAATCCGGAAAATACGGTCTTGAAGGTTATATAACACCTCATTCTCTTTATTCTGTCTCTCTTCCACTCCTTCAGCTGATTAAAAGACAAAGTGCACATAACAAGGTCAGTTCAATCCATTTTCTCGAAACAAAAGACGAAATACCTTTTCTCAGACATCACAAAGGACCACTAATTGATTCATACCGGAAAAGCGGGATCATGCCTCCTTATCTTAAGACAGTCGGAGACCATGTCTCCGGCATCCTGACCGAAACAACAAATTCCGGAAACCTGATCCTGGTCCATAATACCTGTGTCAACAAACATATTCTCCATTCTGTTAATAAAAGAGAAAATACATTCTGGTGCCTCTGTCCAGGTTCAAATATTTTTATAGATAATGCCATCCCTCCTGCCGGACTGCTTTGGCAAGAGGGCTGTGAAATCGTAACAGGAACCGACAGTCTTGCTTCAAACAGCAAGCTGAGTATCCTCTCAGAACTAAAAATATTACAGGAACATTTTCCGGATATTGGTCTGGAAAATCTTATTCGCTGGGGAACTATTAATGGGGCAAAAGCTCTTGGGAAAGAAAATCTTTTTGGTAAAATAGAACCCGGACTTAAACCCGGACTGCTTCTCCTGAAGGATGTCGATCTTGTCAATCTCAAACTCCTGCCGGAGACTACTGTAACCCGGTTGATCTGATTCTTCCTTCCTCACACTGCATACACATTATCCTGATTACAAAACAAAATCTGATAGTCCGTTCTGTATGACCTGACAGTCTTTTGTACATACTTATGAATATTAAATAATTAATATGTTAATTTTGCCTCAATAAAAAACTGTATGCCTACTTTCCTCTTCGATAAGATAATATTTGGCCCTGTAAAAAGCCGTCGGCTGGGTGTTTCACTTGGCATCAATCTGCTGCCTGCTACCTGCAAGATCTGTAATTTCAACTGTATATATTGTGAGTGTGGTCTTACAATGAATTCAACAGTCAAAGGTGAACCTTTACCTTCGCGTAAAGAGGTCTATGAGGCCCTCAGAGAGAGACTATCATCAATGAAAGAAAAAAACCAGAATATTGATGTAATTACCTACGCTGGCAATGGAGAACCCACTCTTCATCCCGAATTTACCGGGATAATTGATGACAGCATTGAACTGAGAAATAAATATTTCCCTGAAGCCTCAATAGCAGTATTATCCAATGCAACAACCATTCATAAACCCTCTGTAAGAAAAGCTCTTATGAAAGTTGACCAGAATATACTAAAGCTCGATTCAGCTTTCGATCCTACAGTTAAGATACACAACCAGCCTCATGGCGATTTTCATGTCGCCACCCTTATTGAAAACCTGAAAAAGTTTAAAGGGAACCTTATTGTACAAACAATGTTTGTCCGCGGCAGATTCAGGGGCAGGGTGGTCGATAATACAACACCTTCCGAAATTGAAGCCTGGCTGGAAGCACTGAAATCCATCAAGCCTTCTGAAGTAATGATATATACTATTTCGAGAGATACTCCGGAGACGGGGCAGCTGGAAAAAGTACCACTTGACGAACTCAATAAGATAGCTGACAGAGTAAGGGAAACAGGAATTAAGACTCAGGTTTCAGGCTGATTGTGAATAAAAAATACAACATCCTTATTTGCCCTCTCGAATGGGGATTGGGACATGCCGGACGTATAATCCCACTGGCGGTGAGACTCCGTGAATTGGGACATAATGTTTTTCTTGGCGCAGGCGAAAAACATCTCTCTTTCTTCAAGAAAGAAACAAAGGGTTTTTCTTTGATAAAATTCCCGGGATTCAATCCGAGATATTCCGGCTTCCTGCCACAATACCTGGTTATACTGGCAAAAGTGCCATCTCTTATCTTCCATGTTATCCGTGAACATTACAGGGTAAAAAAGATTATCCGGCAATACCATATCAATATACTTATCAGTGATAACCGTTTCGGATTATGGAACAATGAAATAGTAACGGTTTATCTTACACACATGCTTGTTATTCCGATGCCGAAGGCATTTCGTTTCATGGAAATTGCAGGCATGTTACTACACAGGGCAGTAATAAAGAAATATAATTACTGTTTCATTCCCGATCTTCCGGGCCATCTTAATATATCCGGCAGACTGTCACATACCGGAAAACTCCCGTCAAATGTAAGATTCATCGGTATCCTGTCACGATTTACCATACAGGGTATGGCTTCATGTGAAGAGCCAGGTCGTTTCAGCCATAACACCATAATTATTTCAGGACCTCCTCCTCAATCTGAGATTCTTCAGGAAAAGCTCTCAGAGATATTTATTGACAGACAACCTGTGACAATAATACTTGGAGGAAAACCCGGGGGACCTGCCAAGGAAGTCCGGAAAGGAAATATTATCTGGTTTAATCATTTACCGGCAGCTGCCATGAAAGAGATTATTACAGGAAGTGATCTGGTCATAACCAGGGCAGGCTACACCACTATCATGGAACTTATCAGTCTGGGATGCAGTGGCATACTGATCCCTACTCCGGGTCAGACAGAACAGGAATATCTTGCAGCCTTTTTGTCGGAAAAAGGATGGTTCACCAGTGTTTTGCAAAGAGATATTGACTCCTCTCGTTTTTCTGTAAAGACAGCTATTTCACAGAGGGATGAAATCATTTCACGGAGCTGTAAGCTATTTGAGGAATCCCTCACAGAACTGTTAGAAGGTCATAAGCACACCGCCTGCTACCAACAGACCCAGGAAAAAGCCTGACCATACCTCTGCAGGAGAATGGGATTTAAGATACAACCTTGAAGTCATTACAATACCTGCCAGCAGTATAGCACCAATAAGGCAGCCAATAAGTGATACATGCATCTTCAGTGAGAGGACTACAATAAGAGATATAAGTCCTCCCATACCGGCAGAATGGATAGATATTTTCCACCGGAAATTCACTAAAGTTAAGGATACTGACACGATTAATGTGGCAAGAGTGAATGACTTGATAAAAAACGGTATACTGAATCTATGCAGAAGATATACAGTAAAAGCATACAATAAGGAAGTAATTATCAAAGGCAGAACTCTCTCCTTCCGTTCGCTTATAGCCCATGATGTGATGATATTTCTGTATCTCAGATATGGTATGAGAGAAAGAGGTATAATTACATTATCAATCAACACTATTAAAAAGAGAATCCGTTTGGCAGCCGGAGGGAGATAAGCAAGTATTGTCGGGGTAAAAAAGATAACAAGTAACCCATAAAGAGGCATCAGGATAGGGTGAAAAACGACAGATATTATTTTTGCAAGCATGGGTCCGTATGATTTTGAATTATTCCCGGTCATTATACTTCCTTTCTTAACCGTGCTACCGGTATATTCAATTGTTCACGATATTTGGCTACAGTACGCCGTGCTATCTGATATCCTTTATCCTGAAGTATGGCTGTTAGTTTTTCGTCTGTCAATGGTTTTCGCTTATCTTCATTATCCAGACAATCCTGTAATATCCTCTTTATCTCTCTTGTGGACACCTCTTCTCCGCTATCCGTCTGAAGTCCTTCTGAAAAGAAAAACTTAAGTGGCAGAATACCGAAATGTGTTTGTATATACTTACTGTTAGCAACTCTTGATACGGTGGAGATATCCAGACCTGTCATCTCTGCAACATCTTTGAGTATCATTGGTTTTAATTTAGTCTCATCTCCATCAATAAAATAATCGTACTGGTATTCCAGTATTGCATTCATGGTAAGCAGAAGGGTGTTCTGCCTTTGTTTAATAGCATCAATAAACCATTTTGCCGATTCGATCTTCTGTTTTACATACATGACCGTATCTTTCATCTCCTTATTGATTGACTTATTCCTGCTATAAGTCTTAAGCATCTGGTTATATGATGTACTAAGTCGTAATTCGGGAAGGTTGCGTGAATTTAGGTGAAGGTCAAAACCTTCTTCGGAATGTTCCAGAATAAAGTCGGGTATTATGGGTTGAGCAATCCTGCTGAAAGGATCATTGTAAATACCTCCCGGTTTAGGATTCAGCTTAAGTATTTCATCAACAGCTGCTTTAAGATCCTGCTCGCTGATATCCATCTTCGCAATGATCTTGTCATAATGTTTTTTGGAGAATTCTTCAAAATAATTATCAATGATCAGGTATGCCAGTTCCAATGGCTTAAATGAATGGTCTTTTTTCTTAAGCTGGAGTAACAGTGTCTCTCTGAGATCTCTTGCCCCTACTCCTGCCGGATCCAGATCCTGAATAACAGCAAGCACCTCTTCCAGCTCTGCTTCCGTTGCAGTGATATTCTGAAGAAAAGCAAGATCATCCACTATACTTGATAGTTCGCGCCTCAGATATCCATCCTCATCAATATTCCCTATGATGAATTCTCCCAGGATAATTTGTCTGTCGGTTATGGCTCTCAGATGGAATTGTGATTCAAGATGTTCATGAAAAGAAGATCCGGCAGAAAAAGGTATTTCGGCTTTTCTGTCATCATCCCGGCTGTAATTATTTGCCTGAAGACGGTAATCAGGAATATCATCATCTTCCATATAATCATCGAGAGTAAATTCGTCCTGATCCTTGTCATCATCCTCATATTCTTCTTCCTGTTCTTCCGGAGACACATTTTCTTCGTCATTACCCTCTTCAAGAGCCGGGTTGTCTTCCAGTTCTTTTTTTATTCTCTGTTCAATCTGCAAAGTAGGCACCTCCAGCAATTTGATCATTTGAATTTGCTGGGGTGAAAGCTTTTGTAATAATTTCTGTTGCAGTTTCTGCTTTAACATTTATTCTTTGCCGTTAAGAAATGAGGACAGACAATTTAAAATTCCGCATTTTTTGGTGTTCTTGGGAAAGGTATCACATCACGTATATTGGCCATACCGGTAATAAACACTATCATTCTTTCAAAGCCCAGACCGAATCCGCTATGAGGAGCGGTTCCGAATTTCCTTGTTTCAAGATACCACCAGAGATCTTTTTCCGGCAACCCCAGTTCGCGGATGCGGTTTAGCAATCTGGTATAATCCTCTTCGCGCTGTGATCCTCCGATGATCTCTCCTATACCCGGAAACAGAACATCCATAGCCCGTACAGTCTTCCCGTCATCATTCTGCTTCATATAAAAAGCCTTGATCGATTTCGGGTAATCGGTAAGGATGACCGGTTTTTCAAAATGTTCTTCAACCAGATACCTCTCATGTTCAGCCTGAAGATCTCTTCCCCATCCGACAGGATATTCCCATTTTCTACTTGCTTTTTCGAGTATCTCTACAGCTTCGGTATAAGTCAGCCTGATGAAATCATTTGAGATAACAAACTGTAAACGATCAAGAAGACCTTTATTTATCATATTATTGAGGAATTGAAGATCTTCACTGCAGTTTTCCAGAGCATACCGTATAAGGTATTTAAGAAAATCTTCTGCCAGGTCCATATTATCTGTCAGGTCATAAAAAGCCATCTCCGGTTCTATCATCCAGAATTCGGCCAGATGACGCGGGGTATTTGAATTCTCTGCGCGGAAAGTGGGACCAAAAGTATATATCTCACCAAGAGCAAGAGCTCCCAGCTCTCCTTCCAGCTGGCCTGATACAGTGAGATTCGTCTGTTTACCAAAAAAATCCTCAGAAAAATCCACTGATCCGTCCTTGTTTAAAGGAATATTTGTCAGATCAAGGGTAGTCACATGGAACATTTCACCTGCCCCTTCTGCATCACTACCTGTTATGACAGGGGTGTGAAGATAGTAAAAGCCTCTTTCATTGAAATATTTATGTATTGCAAAGGCCATGGCATGCCTAATCCTCAGAACAGCTCCGAAAGTATTGGTTCTGGGCCGAAGATGTGCAATCTCCCTCAGGAATTCCATTGAATGGCCCTTCTTCTGAAGAGGATAAGTTTCAGAATCACAGGTGCCATAAAGCTCAATTGAGAATGCCTGTATCTCCACATTCTGTCCCTTCCCTTCAGACTCAACCAGGATGCCCTGAACAGAAAGACAAGACCCTGTGGTGATGTTTTTAACCATCTCTGCATCAAACAAGGAAACATCAGCAACAACCTGGATATTATTGATCGTTGAACCATCATTGAGTGCAATGAAAATAATATTTTTACTCCCACGCTTTGTCCTTACCCAACCCTTGACAAGCACTTCTTTCCCCTTCTCTGTAGATGATAATAATTCCTTGATTTTGATCCGTTTCATTTCCTGTTAAATGTTTAACTTATTGCTGTGCCCCAAATATAAGAACAACATCTTTAAATGCTGTCTCAGATACCGGCAAACAACAAACGTAGCTTTGTTTATATCAGTTCTGCAAATTTTTCATGCAAAAATAATAAATTGTTGATCGCTTAAGAGAATATGCTTCTCTTTTATTCATATATGGCATTATTTTTGAGCAAATGAGTGCCTTTTTTATAATCTATTTCTAAAAAATACGTTTTCACTATCTTAACGGTTTGAAATTTATCAAAAACTAAATACATTTGGTATTATTTGTAAAGAGACCAGCTATGGAAGATAATCAGAAAATTATTGTAGTGCCGTGGGATTTCACTCCTGTTGCAGAAAATGCACTTGAACATGCAGTTAAGATCAGCCGTATGGTTGGAGACAGCATCAGTCTTCTCCATATAGTGGATCCGGGTATCAAAAAGAATGTTCTTGGTGAAAAAAAGATTCTGCTTCAGCATGTAGCCGATGAAAATGGAAGGAAATATAATATTAAGATTACTTCTCATATAGCCAAAGGAACTATTTTTACCTCCATAGCCGAATTTGTCAATGAGAAAGATGCAAGCCTGGTCGTTATGGGAACTCATGGTATAAAAGGCATGCAAAAACTTACCGGCAGCTGGGCTCTTAAAGTATTGGTCAGGTCAAAAGTTCCTTTCATCGTTGTTCAGGATCCTCCACCGGATCATGGAAGATATCATAATATAGTGTTCCCGGTTGATTTCAGAAGAGAAAATAAGGAGAAGACTAAAATGGCTATATACATGGGGAAATATTTCGACTCCAAAGTCCATATACTTGTTGCTTCTACTTCTGATAAAAGCCTAAGCAAAAGAACAAAGATCAACCTGTCTTTCTCGATAAAATATCTTATCCAGAATAATATCGAATATGAGGTCCATGAGGTTCCAAAAGGGAATTTTGCTCAGCAGACAATCGATTTTGCTCAGAAAATGAATGCCGATCTCATTCTTATTGTTACGACAAAGAACATCAGTTTTGCCGATTACATGCTTGGTGCATCGGAACAATATATCATTGCCAACAGTTCAAAGATACCTGTCTGCTGTGTTAACCCGAGAGCTTCCTTTACCAAGAGCAGTCAGTTCATGGGAGGCTGGGGGGATTAACTCCGGAGTCTTCTCTCCGGCAACCCGGGAAAAGACAAGTGCATGATACTGCTACAAGCAGACAGAACAGAAAGGTAGTCAGTCTTGCAGGGATCCCCTTACTGATAAAAGAAGTGGATAAAACAGTTATTTTATCTGCTTCGGTATCTGCTCCTGTATTATCCCTTAGGGCAAGCTCAAATTTCGCACTGCTTACAAATTTTTTCCCTTCCAGAGACAAAAGATGTGCTTTCTCTTCCTGATTTATAATCTCATTTCTCACAAGAAAATCAAGCTGTGACTCTGTTACCCTGTAATGTTGTTCATAGCCTCCGCTTATCCAGATAATAGTAAATAGTATACCCGATATTACGGTAACAAGAGCTGCTCTTCCATTATACTTCTTCCAGAAGAGTGTAAGGAGGATGACTACGGAAAAAGTACAACCTATACCGGCCCATACATAACTCACAATGGTAAATATCAGTTTTGAAGGTGTCAGATAAGACAAGCCCAGAGCAACAACAGCCAGCACAGCTGTGGTGATACGATGCTTTTTCAGGGAATTGTTTTTCTTTCTGTCCCACTCTGAGGAATTTTTCCTGCTTCTCAACACACTGTCGGATAACTCAGTTGCAGAAAGGATCAACAATGAGTCTGCTGTCGAGATCATGGCGGCAATAGCTCCGGTAATAAGGACAGCTGCCAGGGCGGGATGGAAGAGTGTTAAAATCACGTCAGGCATAACATATTCAGGATCACTAAGGCCTGTGGGACCAAATATTGCAAGGCCTATCCAACCTATCATCAATGCTCCCGTATAGGCTATTATTGTCCAAATAATACCAATATTACGGGCTTTGACAGCATTTTTCACATCTTTTATCGCCATAAATCTGATACTTAACTGTGGCTGTCCCCCCAGATAACCAAAAAACCAGCTAAAGCCCCCCACAATCACCAGCCCCGCCACAAATCCTCCGGCCATCCCTGTAAGTGACGAATAAGAATCGCCCGACATTGCCAGCGCCTCTGATATATTTGATGCATATACCCCGGGATTGTTTCTGAGATATATAATTCCAGCTATGGGACCGATGATAAGAGTGATTATCATAACAACAGCCTGGACAACATCAGTGTAAACCACACTCCTGAATCCTCCATAAACAGTATACGGAATTATGATTGCCGCAGTCAGAATAACACCTATACCAGGGTCAATGCCAAATAAAGTATGGAGGGTCTTGCCTCCTCCCAGAAACTGGGCGCCAACATAAAAGAAGAAAAAGAAAACAATAGCCAAGCCTGATACAATTTTCAGCTTCCTTCCTGTATCTCCATGCTTTGCTTCAAGATATTGTGTAAAGGTTGAGACTTCATATTTCTCTGCTTCATCCCTCAGTCTCCGTGCGATAAGTATCCATGCAAAGATTATTCCGGTAACACATCCGGCAGCAGTCCATATCTCGGTTAATCCTGTAGCATAAGCTGCTCCCGGAAGACCCAGCAATGCCCATGATGACTCGCCCGTCGCTCTCTCCGATAATGCAGCTACCCACCCCGGTAACCTGCGGCCCGCTATTGCATACTCATCCCCCGTCTTTACCCTCCTTCCCTGAAAAAGCCCCCAGGCAACCAACAAACCAATATAAATAATCATCACCGTCAGAATCATTACCTGGTTTTCCATATACAAAGGTTTTTTTTAATGCTTACCAAAATTATAAATGCCCCTGAAAATGACCAAATCTTTTTAATAGTTACTCCTTAACTTAATAAATGCTATTTTAGCATTTGAAATATTACAACATCTGCCTTAAATGTCAATAGTAGTAAATGGAGTAACAAAACTGTACGGACTTCAGAAAGCTCTCGACAACGTGTCTTTCAGGATAAACACCGGTGAAATAGTAGCATTTCTGGGCCCTAACGGAGCAGGTAAATCAACCATGATGAAAATAATTACAGGTTATATCCCTGCTTCTTCCGGTTCTGTTTTAGTTAACGATATAAAGACATCATCGGATAATACCGAAATCAGGAAAAAAATAGGCTATCTACCGGAAAATAACCCTCTCTACCCCGAGATGTATATCAGAGAATATCTGGGTTTTGTGGCTTCTCTTTATAAAATGAGATCTTCAGTTAAAAAAAGGATCAACGATATAATAGAAATAACCGGACTAAGCATCGAACAAAACAAAAAGATAGGATCCCTTTCAAAGGGTTACAGACAAAGAGTAGGCCTCGCCCAGGCTTTAATACACGATCCGGATGTTCTTATCCTCGATGAGGCTACAACAGGACTTGATCCTAATCAGGTGGTTGAGATAAGAAACCTGATAAGAGAAGCAGGGAAAGAAAAAACCGTTATGCTTTCAACACATATTATGCAGGAAGCAGAAGCTATATGCGACAGAATAATAATAATCGATAAAGGGATTATTATTGCCGATGACGAGAAAAAGAAAATCTATTCCAGACAGTTTTCACATAAACAGATCATAAGGGTGGAATTTGACAGAGAAACAATCACTGGTGATCTGTTAAAAATACCTGCTGTTACTGAAGCCCGCATGGTAAAAGATAATATATGGCTCATTGAGGCAGAAGGCGAAGAAGATATAAGGCCGGCAATCTTTAATTATGCCGTAAAAAATAATCTTACTGTCTTGTCTCTTCTTAAGGAAGAGAAGACTCTTGAAGAGGTTTTCAGACATTTAACAAAAGGTTAATCTTTCGTTTCTGCTTTTTTTTTATTTCCTTTGTTCCTGTATCATCTGGTGGAAAGATTTGTGCTGATTGCAACCACAGGAAAAAAATGCTAAAACGCTACTTCCTCTTTTCTTTTCAACCAGTTTTCTCATCAGGTGTTTAAGTGATATAATTAACTTATAATACTTCAGGTATTTATATAAATATTTTAAATATTTCAAACTTACCAATATGGCATATTTATTTACTTCCGAATCAGTCTCTGAAGGTCACCCTGACAAAGTTGCCGATCAGATATCTGATGCTTTGCTGGACGAATTTCTCAGATGGGACCCCGATTCAAAAGTTGCATGTGAAACATTTGTAACCACAGGCCTTGTGGTCTGTGGTGGGGAAGTACAAACAACAGGATGGGTTGACGTACAGGATACTGCACGGCAGGTCCTTCGTGATATAGGATACACCAAAGCGGAATACCGTTTCGATTCTGAATCCTGTGGCGTTATATCCACTATCCATGAACAATCACCTGACATCCGCCAGGGTGTTGTACGGGAAAAACCTGAAGAGCAGGGAGCAGGAGATCAGGGGATGATGTTTGGATATGCTTGTCGCGAGATGGATAACTTAATGCCCCTGAGCAGTGAGCTGTCACATCTCTTTCTCAGACAGCTGGCTGCCATACGGCATGACAAAAGAGTCATGAAATATCTCAGGCCTGATGCAAAATCTCAGGTAACTGTTGAATACGACGATAATGATAATCCTGTCAGGATAGACACTATTGTCATCAGCACACAGCATGATGAGTTTATTCTCCCGGAAAAAGACACTCCGGCTTCCCGGAAAACTGCTGATAAAGCTATGCACGACAGGATATATGAAGACATCCGTAACATTGTCATTCCCAGAGTAAAAAAATCCCTCTCCCCCTCTGTCCGTAAACTCTTCTCCGACAACACCCATTTACTTGTCAATCCTACAGGTAAATTTGTTATAGGAGGGCCTCATGGCGATACAGGCCTGACAGGACGCAAGATCATTGTTGACACTTACGGAGGCCATGGAGCTCACGGAGGAGGTGCATTTTCAGGTAAAGACTCGTCGAAAGTAGACAGATCAGCTGCCTATGCTGCCCGCCATATGGCCAAGAACCTTGTTGCAGCAGGAGTATGTGATAAGGCTCTCATACAGGTTGCTTATGCTATAGGTGTAGCTCAGCCTGTAGGCCTCTACCTTAACACCTATAGCACAGCCCATGTCACCGACAGTAAGGGGAATAAACTTACTGACGAACAGATAATCCAAAAAGCAGGTGAACTGTTTGATCTGCGACCTTATTCAATTGTTGAACGGTTCGGCCTGAAAAATCCTGTTTTCCTGAAGACAGCCTCATACGGTCACTTCGGCAGGGAATGTACAGTTGAAGAAGTGGAAGTTTATTACGAGGTTCCCGGCAGTAAACCCAGACCTGTCAATAATAACGGCAAACAAGCCTGGAAGAAAAAGGTTGAGTTCTTTGCCTGGGAAAAAACCGATTATGTTGACAGGATCAAAAAGGCTTTTAAAATGAAGCCCTGACTATCCTTGCAATATTATCCGACCTGCCAAGAGTATAATAATGTATTCCCGGAACACCTTCTTTTATCAGCTCTTTTGACTGCATAATAGCCCATTCTATACCTACCTCCCTGGCTTCTTCGTCGTTAGTGCATTTCTTTACCGCATTGACAAGATCATTGGGAACATCTATATGGAAAGTCTGTGGAAGCATCCTGATATCATTCAGGGCAGAAACAGGTTTAATGCCTGCAATAACCGGTACATCAATACCCGCTTTACGACATTCATCCCTGAACCTCAAGAATTTCTTATTATCAAAAAACATCTGGGTAACAATATAGCTGGCTCCTGCCTCCACTTTCAGCTTAAGATTTTCAAGATCAACCTGCCTGTTCGGAGCTTCAAAATGCTTCTCAGGATAGCCCGCTACACCAATACAAAATGATGTGGAAAATTTATCTTTCAACGATTCCTCCAGATATCTTCCCCTGTTCATATTGACTATCTGACCGACAAGGTCACTGGTATGTCTGTGCCCGTTCTTCTCAGGGATAAATATCCGGCTGCCCTTTTGCATGTCACCACGCAGAGCAAGCACATCATCAATACCCAGAAAATTCATCTCTATGAGGACATTCTCTGTTTCTTCCTTAGTGAATCCTCCACAAAGTACATGTGGTACAACAGTGATATTATATTTATACTTAACTGCTGCTGCAAGAGCTATAGTACCGGGCCTTTTCCTTACTATATTCTTCTCCACCAGACCGTCAGGCCTTTCCGTATATACTATTTCATTTCTGTGTGATGTGAAATTAATATAAGCTGGTTCGAACTCAATCAGTCTGTCAATTGCAGAATAAACCCTGTCAATACTGTGCCCTTTTAAAGGGGGCAAAAGTTCAAAAGTAAAAAGTGGTTTTTTTGCGTTCTTAATCTTTTCTATTACACTCATAATATGT
The DNA here is from genome assembly GCA_012729475.1 of Bacteroidota bacterium. Lineage (GTDB taxonomy): Bacteria > Bacteroidota > Bacteroidia > Bacteroidales > VadinHA17 > LD21. The sequence goes on along the minus strand of JAAYDB010000021.1, from coordinate 2,615 downwards.
TATTTCAAATTCGGGGCCAGCCATTTCCCGGCCTCTTCTGTTGTTATTCCCTTTCTTTTTGCATAGTCCTGAAGTTGATCATTACCTATCTTTCCCACATTGAAGTAAGCCGACTGCGGATGTGAAAAAATATATCCGCATACCGATGAAACAGGTGTCATTGCATACGATTCAGTCAAACCAACACCAACCCGCTTCTCTGCTTCAAGCAGATCAAAGATTATCTTTTTCTCCGTATGATCGGGACAAGCCGGGTATCCCGGAGCCGGACGTATCCCGGTATATTTAACTTTAAACAGTTCATCAGCAGCCAGATCTTCTCCGGGAGCATAAGCCCAGTAAGACTTACGTATTTTAAGGTGAAGAAACTCCGTAGCAGCCTCTGCCAGCCTGTCAGCTATAAGCTTTATCATCAGTGAACCGTAATCATCATCCCTGTAGCTCTCCAAAGCTTTGTCATCAGGGATTGCCGTTACAACAAAAGCCCCTATATAGTCAACCAGACCAGATCCCTCAGGAGCAATGAAATCTGCGAGCGACAAATTAGGACCACCTCTCTCTTTCTGTTCCTGGTTTCTGAGGAATCTGAAAACAGCCTTAGTATCTCCACTGTCTGACAGTACCTTCACATCATCTCCGACAGACACTGCAGGGAAAAGACCAGAGACAGCCTTTATGGTGATAAACCCTTCATTAATAATTTTTTCGAGACACACCTGTGCATCATCATACAGTTTCCTGGCTTCCTCTCCCTTGGCAGGATCATTAAAGATTTCCGGGAAACGTCCGGTGATCTTCCAGGCATAAAAGAAATAAGTCCAGTCGATATAATCAAGCACTTTTTCAACACTTAACTCTTCACTTATCAGTCCGGGTTTTTCCGGATGGCGGATAGTTAATTTCTCCCACTCAGTGACAAGACGGTTATCTCGTGCTTCTTCAATACTCAGGAGTTTAATGTTTGTTCTTCGTGTCTGGTGATCCTGGTACAACTTATTGTACTTATTTCTCAACGACACTGTATAACCAGCATTATCATTTTTCATTAGCGAAGAGAGGACACCAGCAACCTTTGAAGCATCTCTCACATGGATCACAGGCTTTGAATATTCCGGAGCAATTTTGACTGCAGCATGTACTTCCGAGGTAGTAGCTCCCCCAATAAGAAGAGGTATATCCAGCTTTCTCCGTTCCATCTCAGATGCCACATGCACCATCTCTTCAAGCGAAGGGGTGATAAGTCCGCTCAGACCAATAAAATCAACATTTTCTCTGACAGCAGTGTCTATGATCTTTTCCGAAGGGACCATCACACCAAGATCAATGACCTCATAATTACTGCAACCCAACACTACAGCTACAATGTTCTTTCCTATATCATGCACATCACCCCTGACAGTGGCCAGAAGGATCTTACCTGCTGTCTTTATCTCAGTATCTTTGCTTTCCTCTTCAATATAAGGAGCCAGTTTTGTAACAGCCTTTTTCATCACCCTTGCACTCTTTACAACCTGCGGCAGGAACATCTTCCCGGATCCGAATAACTCTCCCACCTCATTCATACCTCCCATCAAAGGACCTTCAATTATATCCAGTGACCTTGAGAAAAGAGAACGGGCTTCCTCAATATCCTGCTCAATATGTTCATCCAGGCCCTTAATAAGCGATTGCCTTATACGTTCAGTGACAGGCACCGAACGCCATTCATCATTTTTCTGTTCTCTCTTCTCCCCGGTCTTAAGCCTTTCTGCATATTTTATCAGGGCCTCAGTGGCATTTTTGCTCTTATTAAGCACAACATCCTCGGTAAAGCGTAACAGTTCTTTATCTATTTCACTATATACCTGCAACATGCCGGGGTTTACAATGGCCATATCAAGACCAGCCTTTATAGCATGATACAGAAAGACGGAATGCATAGCTTCCCGTACCTGGTTTAATCCCCTGAAAGAGAAAGAAAGATTACTTATTCCTCCACTCACCTTTGCATGTGGAAGATTATTCTTTATCCATTCTGTAGCTTTAATAAAATCAACTGCATAGTTATTGTGTTCTTCAATACCTGTAGCTATAGCCAGTACATTAGGATCAAAGATCAGGTCTTCCGGACTGAAGCCAAGTTTATCGACAAGGAGATGCCAGGCTCTTTTTGCCACTTCTTTTTTCCTTTCAAAAGTGTCGGCCTGTCCTCTTTCATCAAAAAGCATTATTACAACTGCAGCACCGTATTTTCTTATTTTAAGTGCACGATCGAGAAAAACCTGTTCTCCCTCTTTAAGACTGATGGAATTAACAACCGATTTGCCCTGAATGCATTTAAGAGCCGACTCGATAACATCCCATTTGGATGAATCGATCATCAGAGGAAGCTTTGCTATATCAGGTTCAGCCATGATGAGGTTGACAAATCTCACCATTGCCTTTTCTGAATCTATCATTGCCTCATCCATACATATATCTATTATCTGGGCACCGCCTTCCACCTGATTACGTGCAACAGACAAGGCTTCGTCATATTTCTCTTCTCTTATCAGTCTTGCAAATTTTAATGATCCTGATACATTAGTCCTTTCCCCTATATTCACGAAATTTGTCTCAGGGGTTATAACCAGTGG
>JAAYDB010000020.1 GCA_012729475.1 Bacteroidota bacterium | reverse complement strand
GCACTGACCATGGCTGTAAGGTCTCCCCATCTCAATATATTCTGTGGGAGTCTATACTGAAGGCTTATGTTTTTTAGCCGCAGATAATTACCGCTTTCGATATATTCAGATGACTGTATCCTTGGGACATTTGTTTCACTGAAAGCAGCAACTCTTGAATCAGGATTGTCTGGTGACCATCTGTCGAGAATATCTTTGTGTACAAATTCACGTGCATCGGCGGCTGCAATCATTATCTGTGCATATGCAAAATTCCATTTTCCATAATCCATCATTGATTGCAGGAATGCGTTCAGGGTAAAGTTTTTATATGTGATAGTACTGTTAAGCCCCATTATTTTCCTTGGCATACCTGATCCTATAATCTGGAAGTCATCTCCTGTAATTACTTTATCACCGTTCAGATCTTCATATCTGTAATCCCCTGGCTGATTGCCAAACAGAGCAGCTTCTTCCGCATCTGCTTCCTGCCATATACCCAGAGATCTGAAACCGTAATAACTCGAAATAGGATGTCCGGGGATAAGGATCATCTCAGGGTTGGTTAACATACCTGCACCTGCTCCTCCATTTCTTAAAATATATGGAGTATCACCGAGATCTGTTACTTCATTATCCAGGAGCGACAGGTTGAAATTCACGCTCCACGAAAAATCAGTTCTGTTTATTACCCTTGCATTTAAAGCAAACTCATAACCGGAATTCCGGACTGCACCAACATTTCTGTAGATACTACCGCCACCTACATAACCAGGGAGGGGATCGTTTAGAAGAAGATCTGTTGTGTTTTTAAGAAAATAATCTGCTTCCAGGGTGATCCTGTCTTTCAGGATACCAAAATCAAATCCGATATTGGTTTGTTCGGTTGTTTCCCATTTCAGGTTTTCATTACCCGGGTCGCCAATATTAATACCTGGTGTTAATGTACCGTTCAACCAGCTTGTTCCGGCATCCGCTGCAGTAGTATTATAAGAAGTTACTGTTCCAAATACGTCTATAGCCTGACTCCCGGTCTGACCCCAACTTGCTCTTAGCTTTAAATTACTGAGCCACTGTATTCCCTGCATAAAATTTTCCTCGGAGATACGCCATCCAACACCAAAGGAAGGAAAGATACCAGTTTGGTTATTTCCCCTGAATTTTGACGAACGATCACTTCTTACTGAAGCAGTAACAAGATATCTGTTCAGGAGGTTGTAGTTAATTCTCCCAATATACGAACCAATAGTTGATTTGGTATAACTATTTGAGATAGAATATGTCTCAGCTAAACTTATATTGTTGTATTTTAAAACAGGGAACAATAGATTACTTGCTGAAGCACTGAATCCTTCATTTTGCTGCAATTGGTACTCGGCAACTGCTGTTAAGGTAATATCATGTATAGCATTAAAGGTCCTGTTGTATGTAAGCATATTTGTGTTCTGCAGGAAGATCGACTCATTGAAAGACCGTGAGGCAGAAGGATTATTGGTCAACAATCTCCGGGTAAAACTCTTTCCCTGTGAATTATTATAATTAACACCAAAGCCCAGGTCAAGAGATAAGCCTTCTGTTATCTGGAATAAAAAATTTCCTAATGTGTTAAATGTATTTGATTCACTGATGTTATCATTTGTTGCCAGTTCAATAGGGTTTGTCTTTATTGAAGATACGGGATCCTGAAGTGTGAGGTTACCGTTTTCATCATATGCCGGAGTCGTTGGAGCCCATGCCGTGGCTCCGGCAACAAGGCCATTGGTATTGTAGTTACCCAGAGTATTGTTGGTTCCTCTACTGGCAAAATTAACCTTAAGGGAGGCTCTGAGTTTATCCGATAACTTTGCATTAAGATTTGTTCTTAAAGAATATCTTTTAAAATCGGAGTTTATAATGATTCCATCCTGATCCAGCAAATTTCCCGAGATAAAATAAGTTACAGCATCTGTTCCTCCCGAATAATTTAACTGAACTTCCTGTCCGGGTGCAGTTCTGAAGATGAGATCCTGCCAGTCTGTACCTCCGTTTGTAACAAAATAAGCTACCTGCTGGTCGGTAAAAGGCCGGGCATATCCGAGTACATCAGCTCTTTCATTGGCAACCTGGGCAAATTCGCCTGCGTCTAGCAGTGGCCATAATTTTAAGGGATTGCTCAAATAATAACGACCTGTGATAGAAAATTTTGGTTTTCCAACAGATCCTTTCTTGGTTGTAATAAG
>JAAYDB010000004.1 GCA_012729475.1 Bacteroidota bacterium | reverse complement strand
CTTTGTGGAGATTAGGGGAATCGAACCCCTGACCTTTTGACTGCCAGTCAAACGCTCTAGCCAACTGAGCTAAACCCCCGTCAAAACAGCGCAAATTTAGAAAAAAATCGGAATATTTAAAACCCTCATTGACAGAACTCATAATGTTTTGTCCGTATTATGCTAATTTGTAATTTTGCACCTTATCTGAATAGTGTTAACAGAAGCTTAAATAACTTAACATTTTAATAAGGTTTTTTCTTCCCTGTATACTGTAAATTGCAGGCAGAAAAAGAAGGTTGAGATGAGTGATAAATTACCTGAAATAAAAAATTTTGATGATCTGGTCTTTGAGTTCCGGAACAGGGATTATGGCGCTTATCAGATAAGGAAGAAATATTTATCAGCCTTGCTCACCGGCTTACTGATCTCCTTACTAATAGGATGCAGTGTGGTAATTATTCCTTTTCTCGGAAGGAAACAGGAAGGTATGGCAGTATATTCCGGAGGTGGAAGATATGTGAGTGTAGGAATGGATATACTTGAACCACCTCCCGAACAGGAATTCTATGTACCTGCTCCACCACCTCCTCCCCGAAAGTCATTTATTGAAGCGACAGAAGCAACTGTTAAATATGCACCTCCGGTGATTGTTGATACTGTCATGTCTTTCGAACCCTCTCTTGCCACACTGGATGAAGCTTTTGCCATTCAGGAAAATGTCACGGATGATATCTACTACGGGTCGGGATTCGGAGACGACCTGTTCGGAGATTTTGGTTTCGGAGATGGAGATTTTGGTGAGCCATTGTTTATCGTTGAAACAATGCCCTCTTTCAGGGGTGGAGATATTAATAAGTTCAGGTTGTGGATTCAGAATAAAATTGATTATCCCCGCGAAGCTATCGAAAAAAAAATAGAAGGAAGAGTATATCTCACTTTCATTGTGGAAACGGACGGCAGTGTAAGCAATGTAACCCTGATCAAAGGAGTTGATCCGCTCATTGATAATGTGGCTTTGAAAGCTATTCAGGAATCTCCGAAATGGACTCCAGGACGGCAGAGAGGACAACCTGTAAGGGTCAGATACTCTTTTGCACTTAATTTCGCAATTTAAATGCCGGTGATGGTTAATATATTTATTTGAATGTTCATAACCATTGTCCTGTGATTGTGGCATTTTCCTATTTTTAACACCATACATACAGAGTAAGCTGAGAAAAAGACAATTACTCTTTTTGATCATCCCAGACAAGAGTGTTGGTAACTGCCTGATAATGTATATGATGTTGATGTGAAGTTTTTGGTTGACAATAAAAAGAGAAGAAAAAAAGGAATAAATTGAAGTAATTTTTAAATTATTTCCGTTTAAGATAAAATAATAATATTCAGACCTGTGAAATCAGTGTTCAGTTTCAGCGGAACAATTAATGAGGCTGATAATGATGTTAACAGATTGATCGCCGGCTGTAAATAATATAAAGTGAACATTAAAATATAATTATTTATGATGAAAAGAAATGTAATTCTCATTCTTATAATAACAATCATTTTATCAGGTTGTGGTTCTTCGAAGAAGCAACTTGAAAAAGGCAATTATGACAGTGCCATAGCAGCAGCAGTAAAGCAACTAAGAAAAGATGCGGATGACGAGAAACAGATTGCTATTCTTGAACGCTCATATAATATTGCAAATGACCGTGATAACGAGAGAATACGGTTTCTTAAGATGGAAGGAAGACCGCAGAACTGGGATGAAGTCTATCAGATTTATTACAGAATGAATGAAAGGCAATCATTGGTACGGACTGTTATGCCCCTGAATTCAGGTAAGCGCACTATCGAATTTCCCTATGTTGATTATATGGCTGAAATGATTGCAGCAAAGCGTAAATCAGCTGATTATTACTATGCCCATGGCAATGAGCTGATGAAAAACGGTGATAAAGAATCTTACAGACAAGCATTTGCTGAATTTGTAAGAGCGAAGGATTATGTTGGCGATTATGAGGGCATTGATTATAAAATACAGGAAGCCAGAGAATTGGGGATAAGTAAAGTGTTTGTCAAACTCGTTAACAGTACACTGTTCAATTTTCCGCAGGAATTTGAACAGGACCTTCTGACAGTGGATCTTCAGGCACTGAATACTGACTGGGTTGAATATTATACTGTCGACCTTGACCGCAATGTAGAATATGATTACCTGATTAGTGTGAATGTAAGAAATATATCCGTCAGTCCTGACCAGACATCACAGATCGACTCTGTTATCAAGCGCGATGTAGAGGATGGATTTAATTATCAGCTGGACAGTCGCGGGAATGTAATGAAGGATTCTCTTGGGAATGATATTAAGACACCAAAGTATAAGACTCTTCAGTGTGCATTGATCCATACTCTGCAAACGAAGTCATGTGCTATTGAAGGAGATATTGAGACCATCCAGTTAAAGCCCGAGAAGTTACTTAAAAAGGATCCTATGGGAGCCCGGTCAGGCTTTGAACACGTCTCGGCCAGAGCAGTTGGCGATTTGGGAGCATTGAATGAGAGTCAGATAAGAAGGACTGAAACCGGGGTCCTCCCTTTCCCTTCTGACATAGAGATGATCATTCGTTGTTCTGAATCTCTCAAACAGGCTATACGAGGTTCCATTCAGTCCAACAGGAGGTTCATTCTTTAAATGATTGAAACGAATAAGCTGCACGAAAGAGTAATCCTTGTTGGATTGATATATCCCGGACAGGGAGAAGGGGAGACAAAGGAATATCTGGATGAACTGGCCTTTCTTGCCGAAACAGCCGGTGCTTACCCTGTGAAAAGATTCATTCAGAAAGCTGATTTGCCCAATCCCAGGACATTCGTCGGGTCGGGGAAGATAGAAGAAATAGCCGGATTTGTTAAGGATAACAACATTGATATTGCTGTTTTCGATGATGAACTATCGGCAAGTCAGATAAGAAATATTGAGAAGATACTGAATTGCAGAGTTCTTGACAGAACAGGCCTTATTCTGGATATTTTTGCAGGAAGAGCCCGCACATCCTATGCAAGAACTCAGGTGGAGCTGGCACAGTATCAGTATTTGTTGCCACGTCTTACCGGAATGTGGACTCACCTTGAAAGACAAAGGGGAGGTATTGGCCTGAGAGGTCCCGGTGAAACAGAGATAGAAACTGACAGAAGAATAATAAGAGAAAGGATCAGACTTCTCAGAGATCAGCTGAAGAAGATAGATATTCAGATGGCTACCCAGAGAAAAAACCGGGGAAAGATAGTAAGGGCTGCTCTTGTGGGATATACCAATGTGGGGAAATCAACAATTATGAACTTGTTGGGCAAAACAGATATTTTTGCTGAAAACAAGTTGTTTGCAACTCTCGATACCACTGTGCGTAAAGTGGTGATCAGAAATTTGCCTTTCCTGCTCTCTGATACTGTCGGTTTTATAAGAAAACTGCCTCATCACCTTGTCGAATCATTTAAATCAACACTTGATGAAGTCAGAGATTCAGATCTTTTGTTGCATGTTATTGATATATCACACCCTGGATTTGAAGAACAGATAAGAGTGGTTAACGAGACACTGCTTGACCTCAATTCAGCAGATAAGCCTGTTGTAATGGTCTTTAATAAGACAGATGCCTTTACTTTTTCACCCAGGGATAAGGATGACCTGACTCCCTACAGAAAAGAAAACTATTCGCTTGATGACCTGAAAAAAACATGGATGGCCAATGATGATAAACACCGGGTGGTGTTTATCTCTGCAAAGAAAAGGGAAAATATTGAAGATTTACGGAATGTCCTTTATCAGGAAGTCAGGAAGATCCATATTACAAGGTATCCATATAATAATTTTTTGTTCAAAGACGAGTTGCCCGGATAAAATGTTCGGTTTCATAATCAGAATACCGGATTATTATTGTTTGTAAGAGGTAAAAAAAATTATTGCCCTGTTGTCCGCCAGAAGTAAACTGTCAGATAACAAGGGCAATAATTGAAATATTCCGAGGGTTACAAAAATTATCAATAAAGTTTTCCGGCAACCATATATTCTGCAATTTGTATTGCATTGGTGGCAGCACCTTTCCGGATATTGTCAGACACTATCCACAGGTTAAGACATTTCTCTCTTGAATGATCTCTTCTGATCCGTCCGACAAAAACTTCATCCCTGTTATGTGATAATATTGGCATCGGATATTTATTTTCTTCCGGATTATCGTAGATTAAAATACCCGGGAAATTGCTCATCAGGCTTATGGCTTCATTCAGATCATAATCGTTTTCGAATTCCACATTTACTGCTTCTGAGTGTCCGCCTACCACAGGTATCCTAACCACTGTGGAGGTTACCATAATTGAGTTATCTTCGAGGATCTTACGTGTTTCATCAAGTAATTTTTGTTCTTCAGAAGTATACCCGTCGGGCTGAAAGCCTCCTCCGTGAGGGAAACAATTCATGTCAATGGGATGTGGATAGGCCATTTCACCTTTGATACCTTTTCTCTCGTTTTCCATCTGGGCAACAGCTTTTACCCCTGTTCCTGTTACAGACTGATAAGTGGCAGCCACTATCCTTTTTATTTTGTATTTTCTGTGGAGTGGAGCCAAAGCCATAACCATCTGAATGGTCGAGCAGTTTGGATTGGCTATCAGTCGGTCACCCTTTTTAAGCACATGACTGTTGATTTCGGGTACTACTAAAGGTACATTCTCATCCATTCTCCAGGCAGAGGAATTGTCTATCACTATTGTGCCATTTTTGGCAAAGACTGGTGCCCACTCTTTTGATGTTGAAGCTCCTGCCGAAAATATGGCAAATACCGGTTTGGATTCAACAGCTTCTTTCATGGATACAACTTTTATGCTTTTACCTTTGAAGATCAATTCTTTTCCAACCGATCTCTCCGATGCGGCAGCTATCATTTCTGTTACTGGAAAATTTCTCTCTTCAAGGAGCTTCATCATTGTCCGGCCTACCATCCCGGTTGCTCCAATTACTGCTGTCTTCATAATTTTTTAATTTGTAAGTTTAAAGTTTATTACTAGTTTTACTTAAAATACAAAGGGCCAAAATTAACTTTTTTTTTCAATCTGTCACGCTGCATGAAAGAAGTTCTTTTTGTTGTTTTCCTATTGTCTTTTATTTCTGTCCGGCTATCTGTTACTAATTTGTCCTGTGATAAAAATAAAAGCCATTCTTCCTGCCATAAGGATAATGGAATTGCCGGGCCGGGAGATGTCATCATTTCAGAGATCATGCCCGATCCTTTGCCCCCGGTCAGCCTGCCTGAAGAAGAATATGTTGAAATATTTAACCGTACTGAAAATACTCTGAATATTCATAACTGGAGTCTTTGTGTGAATGATAACGCAGTTTATCTGCCATCGGCTGAAATACTACCCGGCGAATATATTATACTGTGTTCCCGTACAGATACAACAGTATTCAAAAAATACGGCCGTGTTATCGGATTAAAGTCTTTTCCTGCCCTGCCTGCGAGGGAAGCTGTTCTTTACCTTAACGATGAGAACGGGAACCTGGTACATGGGATTGAATATTTATCGGATTGGTACGGTAACAGCTTAAAGGAATCCGGAGGATGGTCTCTTGAGATGATTGATACTGATTTCCCTTTTTATACTGAAGGTAACTGGAGAGCTTCCTGTTCTTATAAGGGAGGTACTCCGGGAGAAAGAAATTCAATAATGGCAGAAAATCCTGATCCTCTTTTTCATGGAATAGAAAATGTGTATCCCGAAGATAGTATAACTATAAAAGTGAGGTTTTCAGAAAGTGTTCCCCTTCCTTTGAATGAGAATTGTCTGTTTTCAGTTGAAGGAAGATCTGTTGAAAGGATCACTGCTTCAGATGCGCTGTGGAGAGAGTTCAGAGTAACAATAGCCGAAGCTCTGGAAATGGGGAAAGTATACTCTTTTTCCGCAAATGAGAATATGTCAGATTTTGCAGGTAATATGATTACCAGAATGAATTATGACTTTGGTTTGACTGGTAAAGTCAGAAAGGGGGACATGCTTTTTAATGAGCTTCTGTTTAATCCACTGCCTGATAATCCGGATTATATAGAACTGTTTAACTGTTCTGAAAATATCATCGATGCTTCACAGCTCTATATGGCTTCGATTAATACGAGGAACGGAGACACTTCTGATATCAAACATGTTTCTGAAGAAAGAAGGTGTATTGTTCCCGGAGCATACTATACAATAACCACTGACAGAGACAGGGTCATTTCAGGATATTTCTCTTCTGATCCTTATTCTGTATTTGAAACTTCTTCATTACCTTCAATGCCTGACGATAAAGGACATCTGTTACTTATCAACAGAGAAACAGAATTGTTGGACGAAGTTATTTATACAGAAAAGATGCATTATTCTCTTCTTTCTGATGTGGAAGGTATTTCTCTTGAAAAGATAAGACCTGAACTTTCTTCATCTGAGAGTAGTAACTGGCATTCTGCTTCTGAGAGCTCCGGATGGGGAACTCCCGGCGCCAGAAATTCATCATACAGTAGTGATATTCAGTCAGAAGAAAAAATAACCCTGTCATCCGGGAAGATATCACCCAATAATGACGGTTATGAGGATGTTCTTCTCATTTACTTTGATCCGGAAGGGATAGATAACGTTATCACTGTTACGGTTTTTAATGAAACGGGAAGTTATGTGAGAAGGCTGGTAGAAAATTATCTGGCCGGCGACCGTGCGACACTGATATGGGATGGTACTGCAGATGATGGTTCTCTGGTGCGTACCGGAATCTATATTATTCTTATTCAGTTATATGATAATAAAGGCAGAACAGGTACTTGGAAGAAAGTATGCACTGTTGTGAGATGACTGCATGCTATCCATGCAGATGGGATGGTTAAGGAAATGAAGAGAACCGCGTTGTCAGAGAGATGAAATCAATTCAGTCATTATTGTTGTCATTCTGTCTTCCGTTTTACCGGCTTCTTCCAAAACTGACTGATGTGTGGTATAAGCTATTTTTCCTTCCACTCCCAGGTCGGTAATAATACTTACAGCAAAGCATGGTATATTCATGTGCCTTGCAACAATGACCTCAGGGGTTGTTGACATCCCTACGGCATCTGCTCCTATAATTCTGAAATATTTATATTCAGAAGGTGTTTCAAAAGTAGGTCCTGTGGTTGAAAGGTATACTCCTTTATGAATTCTTATATTATGTTTATCAGCAATAGCATGTGCTTTTTCAATAAGTTTTTTGTCGTAGGCTTCTCCCATATCCGGAAACCTGGCTCCGATGCGTTCATCATTAGGTCCGATAAGTGGGTTGGGAAGCAGGTTGATATGATCAGTAATGATCATTATGTCTCCGATACGGTATTCAGGGTTCAGTCCTCCGGCAGCATTGGAAAGGAAAAGATATTTAATGCCAAGGTACTTCAGGACTCTCACAGGTAAGGCAATGAGCTGTGTATTATAGCCTTCATAGTAATGTAAACGGCCCTTCATGGCAACTATCCTTTTACCACCCAGTTCTCCGTAGATAAGCCTGCCTTCATGACCATCAACTGTTGTCAGTGGGAAATTTGGTATTTCGCTGTAATAGATTTCTTTAGAGATATTAATTCCGGCTGTCAGTCCCCCAAGTCCTGTTCCAAGTATTATACCTGCATCAGGATCTGTGATGCCTTTTTCTCTCAGAAATTCTGTTGTTTCTTTTATTTTTTCTAACATATCCGCTAATCATATTATCGAATTCTGTTTTCTTATCATACAAAAAATCAATAACCACAGGGATGTAATATAGTGAAGACTTTAATGATTCCTGGATATTACTTAGTTCTCTTAATCTTACAGCATCTTTTTCCGTGGTGAATACAAAACGGGATTTTTTCTTCAGATTCTTCCAGCTTTCATAAATCCTGTCCATATCTTTTTCACTGTATTCATGATGATCCCTGAATGAAAGATGAACTATCTCCTTGTATTTTATTTTCAGGAAATCCAGTAAAGGACCTGGATTTGCTATCCCTGTTACGAGCACTATACCTGTCTCCTCAGTGGATGTCATGAATAATTTACTTTTTCCTTTTTCCTCAAAGACGGGAAATGGATCACTGTAATTGAGGACTGTAAAGTAGAGGCTTTGATAAGGTGCTTTTCGTATTTCTTTTGTCAGTATCCTCTTTTGCATGGGAGTTATTTCCCGGGGCGATTTTGTAATGATAATAATATCAGCTCTGCTCATATTATGTGTGCTTTCTCTGAGATTACCGAAAGGAAGCAGGTGGTCTCTGGTCATCAGACGGTTGTAGTCTGAAAGCAGTATTGACAGTCCGGGTGTTAATCTTCTGTGCTGAAAGCCATCATCCAGTAATATTACATTCGTTTCTGGTCTCTCTTGAATAATCTTACGGGCACCTCTTACTCTGTTACCATCGACAGCAATGGTTAGATCGGGATATTTCCTGAATACCTGCAGGGGTTCATCCCCGATGTCGGTTACGGAAGATCCTTTATGAGCCAAAAGGAATCCTTTTGTTTTTCTTTTGTATCCCCTGCTCAGCAGGGCCACCTTGAAATTTTTTCTCAGAAGACCTGCAATATATTCAGTATGTGGAGTCTTTCCTGTTCCTCCTGCAGTAATATTTCCTACACATATTATGGGAATACTTAATTCATGCGATTTGATGATGCCGGTGTTAAACAGGAAATTCCTGATTTCTGTTATCAGACCATAGATAAGCGACAGGGGATACAGAAGTATGCACCTTCTTTTTTGCATAAATTAGTATATATCAATAAAATATGGCAACCTGGCCTGTATTCCCGACAAGGTGTTGGTTTCCTTTAACTCATTGTAGAATCTGAAGGCTTCTCCAAGTTCTTTTTTCAAAAGATTTATTCTGACATCACCACTGATTTGTTTCAATAGTTTGGTATAAGGATCTTCTGCCACTGGCAATTCCTTTATTGAATAGTTTTCTATTCCGGCAAGTTCAGCAGCCCCTTCTATTGCATCGTTCAGCCCCCCCATCTCATCAACAAGTCCTATGTTAAGGGCACTGGCGCCACTCCATACCCGTCCCTGGCCAATACTGTCAACAGATGTAAAATCCATATCCCTGCCAGCAGATACTTTGTTAACGAAATCAGAATAAACCTGTTCTATATTTTTTTGCATTATTTGTCTTTCATAGGTGCTCATAGGCCGGAACACTGAGGGGAAATCGGAGTGTTCATTTGTATTAACGCTTTCAGTTGTTATTCCTATCTTTTGTTCCATCAGTTTGCCAGCATTGGGTATGAGTCCGAAAACACCTATTGAACCTGATATAGTAGTGGGGTTGGCATAGATCTTTGTCCCGGGTGCTGAGATATAATATCCCCCGGAAGCAGCATAATTACCCATCGATATTACTACAGGTTTTTCTCTGGCAGCCAGTTCCAGTTCACGCCATATCATATCGGAGGCGATGGCACTTCCTCCCAGAGAATTAACTCTTAATACAATTGCCTTTACAGTGGAATCAAGTCTTTCTTTACGTATTATCTCTGAATAATTATTTCCGCCTATATTTGTTTCACTGCCTCTCCCTGTCACAATTGAGCCTGATGCATAGATAACAGCTATTCTTCTTTTCAGAGTCAGCACTTTATCAGGGTCCGGTACTTTGGCATATTTCCCCATTGTAACAAAATTTATCTTATCATCTGTAGTGAGGCCGGAGAGGATTTTCAGAGTATCATTGAGTTCATCACGGAAGAGAAGTCCGTCAACAAGTCCGTTTTCAAGTGCATCAGAGGAAACAGTTCCGGCCAGTTTATCGGCCAGCTCATTTAGCCTTGTTTCGGAAAGGCCTCTTGATTCTGCCATCATCCTTACAGAATGATTCCATATTGATCCTACATAATCCTTTATCTGAGCTTTATTCTCTTCGCTCAGTTTGTCAAGGATATAAGGTTCAACAGCTCCTTTGAACTTACCGTGTCTTATAACCTGTACTTCAAGACCTAATTTTTCAAGGGCTTTTTTATAGAACATTACCTCCCCGGTCAGACCTTTAAAGTCGACTGAGGAAGAAGGATTTATGAAGATTTTATCAGCTATTGATGAAAGATAATAACCTTGCTGATCCAAAGCATAATCAGAATATGCTATTATAAACTTTCCGCTTTCTTCACTGAATTTACGGAGACTGTTACGTATTTCTTCTGTTGTTGCCCAGCCCGATGGCATCATGCCATTGTCTATCAGGATACCCTTTATTTTAGGATCGTCAGCAGCTTTGTCGATATTGCGGAGGATCTCATTAAGCCCTGTTACCGGTGATATAGTCATGTTTACTATATCCAGACCTGCCAGAGGATTGTTATCACTTCTGTCAGGTATCTGAACATTTGTTTTAAGTACAAGGACAGAATTATCACTTACAGATACCTTTTTGTCACCGGCAGACATCATCGCACTAATACTGCCGAAAAGTATCAGAAAGAAAAGGAAGGAAGCAATTATTATACCTGTAATGGTGGCTAAGGTGTAGACAAGGAAATTTTTCATTTTGAAAAATGCTTATAGATTAATTTTTAAGATATAAAAAATACATTGCGAAGATATAATTTGTTCTTTGAATTGATACATTTGAATAATTTAATTATTAAGTATCTGTTTTTTGCAGGCACATTAAGGAACTAATTTCCTGGACAGAAATTGTTAGATACCTTAATTTTTCAAAGAACGGTTATACACTGAAACAATGAGAAAAATTTATCTCGGTATTGGGACAAATCTCGGTGACAGGGAGGATAATCTGAGGGGGGCTATGTCAATGATCAGGGAACATATAGGCCGGGTCATAAAAATTTCATCGGTTTATGAGACTGAACCATGGGGATTCGTGACTGAGAACAGCTTCCTGAATATTGTTACAGAGATAGACACAGAACTTGATCCATACAGACTTCTTGACCAGGCACTTATGGCAGAGGCAAGACTGGGGAGGGTGAGAACAGCCGGGGGTTACAGATCAAGGCTTATTGATATAGATATTCTGTTGTACGGGAGAAAGATAATTAATAGCGGGATATTAAAAATTCCTCATCCCCGTATCCATGAAAGGAGATTTGTCCTGGAGCCATTGAATGAGATAGCTCCTGAGATTGTTCATCCCTTACTAAAGAAGAAGATAAAGACACTGCTTGAGGAATGTGATGACAGGAGGAGTGTCGAAAGGACTGACATAATTATTGAGGAAGAACACTGATATGCCTGTCGGGTATTCGAAGAAGAAAGCCATATTCATATATTAGCATGGAGATTTCACTTATTTCAGGGAGTATTATTTGAAAGCTTTCAGATTAGACCGTTATCAGCGAAGCTAAAGTAGTCTTTATCGGAAATGATCAGATGGTCAAGAAGTTGTATGTCCATTAGAGACCCGGCTTCTTTTATCTTTCTTGTTATTTTTGTATCTGATTCACTTGGTCTAAGATTTCCTGAGGGGTGATTATGGCATACTATTATTCCTGACGAGAGATATTCAATAGCTTTTTTCATAATTATTCTGATATCGGTGACTGTTCCACTGACACCTCCCTGGCTTAGTTTCATACGGTTAATAACCTTATTGGATCTGTTCAGAAACAATATCCAGAATTCTTCGTGAAGGAGATCAGCAAGGAGGGGCTGGAAGATATCAGCTGCGTCACGGGAACATTTGATTGTAGCTGTGTCCTGGACTTCAGTCAGTTTTCGTCTTCTTCCCAGTTCGAGAGCGGCCGCGATGGTAACAGCTCTGGCAGGACCTATCCCCCGGAGTTTCTCCAGATCAGATAATGCAAGTTTCCCCAGGCTGTTGAGGTTATTATTTACCATTCCAAGCAGTTCTCTGCCAAGATCAACAGCTGATTTGTTCTTCGTTCCTGAACTGATGAGGATGGCCAGCAATTCAGCATCACTAAGGCTGGCAGTACCTTTATGGATCATTTTTTCCCTGGGCCTGTCTTCATAAGCCCAGTCGGTAATTTTAAGTGACATGCAGCGAAAAAAATCTTATTCCTACTGCAAGATAATAAAAAAGGGGCTTTATACAAGCCCCCGGAAAATTTATCTTTAAGTATACTTATTTCAGACTGTCCATATGTTTTCCGACAGAAGATTTTAGGTTAGCAGCTTTATTCCCGTGAATGATGTTTTTCTTTGCAAGTTTGTCGAGCATTGAATTCATTCCGGGCAACATTTCCTCAGCTTCCTGTCTGACAGTAGTGGAGCGGAATTTCTTAAGAGCATTACGCATGGTTTTAGCATAGTACCTGTTCTTCTCGGTCCTGCTGCTTGTCTGTCGTATCCTTTTTTCTGATGATTTATGATTTGCCATGTTGTTTTTATTATAATAAAATTTGTAGTCCATAGGGGAATCGAACCCCTGTTACCAGGATGAAAACCTGACGTCCTAACCACTAGACGAATGGACCATTAAAAGAACTTTAAAATGCGGATGCAAAGAAAATATGTTTTTTCCTCAATGCAAAATATTTTGAAGAAAAAATAAATCAATGTATTACAGGTTGCAAAAGAAGTGACAAGATAATACTTGTCAGAATACATATCTTACAGACAGGGCTCCGTATATGCCACCCCATCCTGTGAAACCGAACAGGTTGAGTGACGGGAGGATATCAAGGGACAGATTGAGAGGTATTTCATCAAAAGTATATTCAAGTCCCAGTATTGCATCCAGCCCAATTACCGATCCGTTATAAACCTCATCGAGATTGGGATTTCTTCCTGCATCCCAGAAACCAACATGACCTCCAAAACCCCAGAACCAGTTCAGCCCGGGATATTGACCTGTCCAGTGTTCGTTTTCGTAAAGGCCTGTAATGACCAGTCCTCCATAGCTGCCGGCAAGAATACCTTCAACCGCATTGGTTTTCCCAAGAAAATGCTTGACAGTAAGGCCGTATGGATATCCTGCCCTTAATCCCAGACTGGTCTGATAGTCCTGCGCATTTAGTGTTACAGTTAAAAATGTTACCGATAGTACTATCATTAAGATTCTTTTCATATCTGTAATTTTATTTGGTTTGTAATAGTTTTTTTGCTGTCTCATCGAAATTAATGCCGTCAAAATTACCGGAACTCATAAAAAGATAAACAACATTACGGAAATTTTGTTTTTCAATAAACGAAAACATTTCGGAAGAATTGTCAGATACAACAATTTCAGAATCTCCGAAAGCTTTTTTTACCTCATCTTTTGTAACAGGTTTCAGCTTTTTTAACTTAATAGCATGGGGATTAAAATAAACAAAAGCATGGGTGGCTTCACTGAGAGAGCCTTTATATTGCGGCAGAAAGCTGAGGTTAAGGCTGGAATATGTATGCAATTCCAGAATAGCTATAATAATCTTCCCGGGATACCTTGAAGATACTGCCTCCACGGTTGCTTTAACTTTCGAAGGAGAATGGGCAAAATCAAGGTATGCTGTGCCATTTTCATTTTCTGATAATTTCTGCAGCCTTTTTGAGCTTCCTTCAAAACTTTCTATTGCACGGTAAAAATCATCTTCCTTTATACCTGCAACAAGACAGGCTTTCTTTGCAGCTGACAGATTCTGCATATTGTGTTTTCCAAATATTTTCAAGGGAATAAGCCGATTGCCGGTTGTAGCATAAAACCCTGTACTGTTTTCCTCATGAGCATGGATATTATAGGGTATTTTTTTGATCTTTGACCCTAACTTTTTTGCTATCTTTTTTACTTCCTGGTCACCTTCAAAATAAATAAGTATGCCACCATCCTCAATGTTCTCAGCAAAGATCCGGAATTGTTCCACGTAATTAGCAAAAGACGGAAACACATTCATGTGGTCCCAGGCAATACCGTTAAGAATGGCAATGTCTGGTTTGTACAGATGGAATTTCGGTCTTCTGTCTATGGCAGATGTAAGATATTCATCACCTTCCAGAACAGCTATCTGTGAATCTTTTTCCAGACCTACCATTGTTTTATAACCGTCAATATATGAGCCTACCATATAATCAATTCTGATATTCAGACACTTAAAGACATGCATGATAAGTGCTGTAGTTGTTGTCTTACCATGACTTCCTGCAACCACAATACGTCTTTTATCCTTTGTCTGTTCATACAGGTATTCAGGAAATGACATAATCTTCAGTCCCAGCTGTTTTGCCCTTAATACCTCGGGATTATCTGCACTGGCATGCATTCCCAGGATAACACAGTCAATATCTTCAGTAATTGATCCGGCATTCCATCCTGTTCGTGCAGGTAACAGACCGTATTCAGCCAGCCTCGACCTTGATGGCTCAAATATTTCATCATCAGATCCTGTCACATCATAACCTTTAAGTTTTAAGGCAATAGCCAGGTTATGCATAACAGCTCCGCCAATAGCTATGAAATGAACTTTTTTCATCGTTAATATAAATAAACCATTGTCTGCTAAAGATAAACTGTAGTTTCTTAAGTACGGTATTTCAACCTTTCACTGACAGCAATGTTAAGAATAATTGTCAATATACGGTTAATGGAAAGTCTATATATTTGTATATAGAAGAAAAGGGAATATTGATGAGGATCACTAAAAAGCTGCCGGATTACAAAAGCGGGCATTACATTGAACTGCTTAATAGTGGCGAATCATATTTTGGCACTGTTGAAAAGATAATCAATGAGGCAAAACAATTCATTCATTTTCATGTATACATCATTGATGAAGATAAAACGGGTTTGAGAATATTTAACGCACTTATCCGTGCATCGGAAAGAGGTGTCAGAGTTTATCTGCTGTTGGATGCCTTTGGGACAAAATATCTGTCCAATGATCTCATTAACAGGATAGAAAAATCGGGTATTTTATTCAGATTTTTTTCTCCCACTTTTGTTACAAAAGGATTTCAGTTAAGTCTGAGACTGCATTCCAAAGTTGTATTGGTTGATGGAGAAGCAGCTGTAATAGGAGGGTTGAATATTGCCGACCGGTACAATGAAACGGATGATAAGAGGGCATGGCTGGACTTTGCAGCACTTATAAAAGGTCCGGAATGTATCCATGTCCTTTCTGTTTTGAGAAGGGTGTGGAATAAAAAATTTATTCCGAAGAAAGAGCGGTCACACGAACAGATCCACTCTCCGGTCTCTTATCCTGAGGATGTTAAACTGAGGGTTGTGCAGAACAATTGGTACAGAAATAAAATAGAGATTCTGAGGAGCTATCGCAGTGCTTTTAGGAATTCAGCGGAAAGAATGATAATCTTTGCCAGTTATTTTCTGCCGGGCCGTAATGAACGCCGCTTATTAAGAAGTGCAAGTCAGAGGGGAGTGGAAATAAAAATTGTCCTTGCTGCTGAATCAGATACTCCAATGTTCAAAAGAGCTACCGGATTTCTTTATGATTCTATCCTTGAGAATAATATCAGATTATACGAATATCTGCCTTCTAATCTTCATGCCAAAGTAGCAGTCGTTGATGGTGAATGGTGTACAATAGGCAGTTATAACCTGAATCATGTAAGCGATTATGCCAGCATAGAGATGAATGTGAATATTCTCGACAAAGAATTTTGTTCACGGTTTGAGAAGATATTACTTGATATAATTCAAAATGAATGCCGGCAGATAACCATTGAAGAATATACTCGTAAAAGAACATTGTTTTCAAGATTATCCGGTTGGATATCCTATCAGATAATCCGTTTATTGATGAGGATAATGTACCAGATGACATCAAGGAAGAAAAAGCATTGAAAGAGTAAATAAGATGATTATCTTTTAAAAGAATAAAAATGCATTCTTATAGCTGTTTTATCATGGAAGAGAATGGATTATCAGTTCAGCATATCCTTATGCAATATCTGTTTTTATAAAATAATGGTCAGCCATGAACTTACATCTTTTTAACATAGCAAATTTCAGGGTCGATGGAGGGGCAATGTTCGGAGTGGTCCCAAAAGCCTTGTGGTCAAGGG
>JAAYDB010000126.1 GCA_012729475.1 Bacteroidota bacterium | reverse complement strand
CTTACATCGGGGACGCTGACAGACATGTTAATATTGGGTATATAATTACAAATCCAGTTACCTGGTTCGTTCCAGTCGCTGTTGACGGAACCCGTCCATGTGAGGCTTGATATTATTTCAAAAGGAGCAGTGGCTGTCACTTCTACGCAGCCTCCGGCGGGAGCTATGGTGTTGGTTATGGTATAGCTTCCCGGAGTGCTGGCAGCGATATCTATTTCTCCTGTAAGAATATTGGCAAAAACCAGTCCGGAAGAGGAAGAGAAAGTGCCTGCAATACCGCCTCCGGAGAAAACCGGAAGAGGATTGGAAGCGTTGGGGCAATATGGGTTACCGGGATAACTGAATGTTGCAACAGGCTGAGGAGTGACAGTCAGTGTTGCTCCGTCACTTGTCACCGGGGAGGGTCCGCAGGTAGTTGTGAGGACACATCTGTATGTTCTTCCGCTTGCCGTGAGACAGGGATCAGTGAGAGTGAGCGTGGCGGTTGTTGTGCCTGAATAGATACCGCCATCGGTCAGATCAGAACCATCTTCCTGCCACTGGTAAACAATATTATAGCCCATAGCTGATACAGAGAAATAAGCATCATCACCTTCACACAGGGTTACAGGCTGAGGATGGGTATTTATCGTTATACCCCTGTTTATGGTGAGTGTGACTGTTGTGGCAGAGCTCTCACACCCATTAAGGGTCTGTGTTACATAATAAGTATATATTCCGGAGGTTGTTTTCGCAGTAGGGAAGGGTGTGCCTGTTCCTTCAAGTTGTGTCAGTGCAGCATCGGAATACCATTTGAGGTTTGTGCCGCCTGCCTCAAGGTCAACAATATTGAGATAGCAACATTCCTTGTCGGAGGCAGCGGGAGGTGAAGGGATGGGAGTGACAATTATATCCTTGCTGACAATGTTGGTACATCCGTATATATCGGTATATGAATAAGATATTTGATGAGAACCAAGGCCTGCAATGGAGGCATCGAAATTAGTTCCGCTAACCCCCGTTCCGCTGTAAGAACCTCCTGCCGGGTATCCCTGGTCAAGAGTATAAGAGGTCTGGCATGCCCCTATAGTAGCAAGGATATCATTTGAGCTCTCCGGACCGAGTGAGATAAAGCTGTCAGGATCATTCTGGTTATTATATTCAGTAAGTATCCATCCTGCTGTTTTTGTAGATGTTGAGAACCTGGGTTCATCAATTACTGCATCAATGTATTCTCCATCGTTGTAGCGACCTATGTTACATTCATCGGGCATAGCTGTCTGGGGCGCAACAGTTGAACTGGCTCTTTCAATACCATCGATATATAAACGGCTTGTCGTTCCGTCATAAGTATAGACATAATAATGCCAGGTGTTGACTGACGGAGCAGTTCCGGCATTAACCAACTCAGCACCGTTCCATTTCCATGCAACAGTGTTACCTCCCCGGAAACCCAGCTGAATGGCAGAACTTGAATCAGCATTTTGAAAAGTTATAAGATTACGGCTGCCTGAAGGAGTGGAAGAATAATAACCCCATACACTTATTGCCTGATTGTTATCATTGTCAGTCATCCCGTTTGTCGGAGTCATAACGTAAGAAGATGAGCCATTGAAATCTTTTGCACCTGCTATTTTGCCCCCGGCGTCAACTGTTGCATTATGAGTTCCGTCATTACCATATAATGAAGCATCGGTGTAGTCATTCCCGTTGAGATGCCATACTCCCTTGTAATTACTTGTCCATACTGAATTTACAGACTGGTCAGTATTTATTGCCGGATTACCGTATAACATATTGATCGTTGTGGAAGATGAGACTGATAATACCGGGATACGGACCCATGCTGTCAATTGTCCGGTAAGCGGCTCATATTCTTCTGTCTGATGGTCGAGTTTATTGCCATCCTGATCAGTAAAAATGATATCATACCCATCTGCACTGCTTACATGGCCTCCGTTAGCTGTCGTTTTCAATCTGTCACAATCCGGAGATGCAGTAATGCTTATCAGTGCGGGGAAATCGGTAAGATCAGAAGGACCTGATGCAGGGGCTAGGGTTATTTCGCTTGAATAGCTATATCCGAGAGTAACCACTGTCAGGGTGAGAGAGGCAATATCACTTATGGCAGGGCTACCGTTACCATCAGTGACAACACAGCGGTAGAGGTATCCATTCATGGTCATGGGTGCAGCCGTAAGAGTAAGGGTGGATGTTTCAGCACCGCTGTATATACCATTGTCGCTGATATCGGTAAAGCCATTACCGTCATCTTCCTGCCATTGATAAGTAAGAGTGGGAGTACCGCTTGCAGTAACAGAGAAAGAAGAATTACATCCGGTGGCATCGGATGGATGAGTTACTATCCGTGGTCCGGATCTTCCTATTGCAAGGTCAGTGGATACTGAAGATATACCGTTCATTCCGTTCCTGCTTATCTCAGGGGGAGTCAGAGATCCGTGTGTTCCGTCTGCTGTAAGATTACCTCCGGCAGTGCGTTTAAGTATCCTGGAAAGAGAATTAACGAAAGAAAAAGAGGAATAATTGAGACTTACATCATAATCTGTTGAAGCCATGGAACCCACTGCCATCATGGTCCAGTAGCCCTCCGGACAAGTTCCGGTTATTTCTGTTCCGGCATCATCAAGGGGTAAACCTGCTGTCCCGATATCTTCGTCTTTGAATTCCGTAACAAGATAACCTTGCGTCAGATTAGAGAAGGTTATCTCAAGAGGGTTATAAGAGCTTGTGGTGCCAACCGGGAAGAGATAATACAGGCCTGTAGAAGTAACATTTCTCTGGAACTTGCCGCATATTGTGCCGGCAGTATGAGACAGAGAGGAGCCTGAGAGGATAAGGGTGTTTGTCCCTGTAATGATATTACCCTGTATCATCGACAGGGTATTACTTACTGTAGTCGTATTTGTGAGGGTGACACCAGAGGGGTTGTCTGTTGTCAGACTGCTGACCGTTGAGGGTAGTCCTTCTCCTGTAATTTGTGTGGATGTTCCGTTATACACATAGGCAGCCCCTGAGCTGTAAGTTCTTGTTCCCGTGACCTGTATGGAGCCGGTGGGGCCCGATGAGGAAATTCCTTCAGTATTGGCAGTGGTTAACGTAGCGCCGGAACTAAGGGTGAAAGAACCGGAACTGCCGTCAAGCACATAATCTCCCATATCCAGATCAGAACCGGCATTGACGGTGAATCTGATGTTATTTGAAATCGTGCCTCCTGTTTTTATGAAAGCCTGGGTTCCGTTACCATTAAATATTATATTGCCGTATTCACTATCAGCTGTTTCGGTTATTGTTCCTCCCAAAATAGAGAAATTACCTTCTATATTGAGAGTTCCCCGATTGTCCCAAAACCAGCCACGGCTGGAAATAGTAAATGTTCCCGCTGTTATGGTAAAATCTCCATCTATATTCAGAGTATAGGAACCGTTATATGTAAGATCCGATTCAATAATGAGAGCCCCTAAAGCATTTGAGGGACTGGTATTAAAAGTAACATCGTGAGATGCTCTTATTGTTACTGTGCCTGTACCGGAGGATACTCCGGGATAATCTCCCCATGAGCAGTTAACCCATCCGTTATTGTATACCTGCCAGGTATTGCGGCTGTTCCAGTTACCGGAGTTACGGGTGCGATAATCGCCGTTGGTCTGGCTAAAAGTGCGTGAAGATATTATTACAAGGGCCAGGGTGAAAAGGCCGGTGCAGATATATTTTTTTATTACAGGTTTCCATAATTTCATGGCAGTGCAGATAAATACAACCATTATTAAGTGTCTGCCTGCCTGCTTCAGGTTAATACTATGATCCGGAAACAGATGTTTCAGGCAAGACAGTCATCAAAGTCCCAGCACCAATTCTGCCTGGTCATATCTGACCGGTTTCACATCAGATGAAGATGAATATGTAACACGTAATTTCCCCTTAGTGTAATCTATTCCAGTATTAATAAGGTTAAAGCGTAATCTCCGGACTTTATTGGGAGTATAAACGGCAACTCCGTTTAATACTCCTGCGCGTGTCACACTACCCTGTGGTGATATATGTTCCACAAGTATGTTACCATAGACAGACATGTTACCTGTTCTGTTAAAAACAAAGCTTATAACCGGTTCAGAGTTTTCATTTATTTCCAGGTTAAGGTCAGACAGTTTTACGCTGGCTGTTGATGTTCCTTTTCTTATTATTACGGGAATAGTGATCCCAAAGACAGGAGTCAGTCTGACTGATATAGTAGTGGTATCCCTGATTTCTTCTTCTGTACCCAGTGGTTTTTTGCGGGGCACCGATCTGAAATACATGTGGGACCGGTATTCTCCTTCCTGTAGTTCATTTGATCTGATAAGCTGTAATTTAATCACCTGTGTTTCACTGGGTCCGAGTGTCACAGAACGGGGGAAATATCTGATATACCTGTCGGCAAAACGTTGATCCGGATCGGGTTCAGTAATATTCTCAAAGCTGCCGTCTTCATTCATCCTTATTTGTACTATTGATATGGCGTAAGTAGATGTATCTTTCCCGGTATTGGCGAGGTTAAGATCGAAGGACCTGTCTGATCCGTCAAATACCACACGTCTTGGTGTTATGAGCAGATTACCCTGTGCATGAAGGTCGGAAGGCAGGAATAATACGGCCACCATCAGCCATGAAAAGAACGGGATAAGGTTTTTTGAATTTATTATTTTTATCATTAATTATTTTCTTTATTCAAGCTTCCGGTCAGTTAAAATCGAATCTTATCGTATATGATCCTGTATATACTCCAACGGGATTATCGTACAGGTTACCCACATTAAGGGCAGCACCTACGAAAACTACCTGGAAGCCGTTCTGAAGCATACCTGTCCCGAGTCCCGGAGCAGGATCAGAATACCATTCATCAATAATCATGGTTTTTGCTTCCGAAGTATGTTTCAGGATTACGGGATCGGAGGGTAAAGCAATAGAGTATGAAGCATCAACATCGCCGCTTACATAGAAACTTGCAGCATTAACAGAGCCGGTTCCTTTATAAACAGAGCCGAGCACTGATATGGTACTCTGGGGAGTGATAATAATTTTACCTCCCTGCGGACCAGGTGCAAAGCGTCCGAAGTTGAGCTGGGATGTCTCACTTGCGGAGAAGACAGGTATAATTTCAGCAATAACATGCCCTGTTGCACTGGCTTCATAAGGAGTCTGTGCAGATAAGCCGGACGTAAGGAAAAGAAGCATCAACACCAGGCCATAGGACGATATGGATTTCTTAGCAGCCATTATTTTGTTTTAATGGCAATCAGACAGTTTAGTTATAATTAACTGTAACTGTGAAATCTCCTGATCCGCCACTGTTTGCTGATGAATAAACACCCGGAGTCTGACCGGCGCCAACTGTAAGTGTTGCCCCAACTGTAAGTGTCTGTGTTCCTGTTGTGCCATCCAGTTGGCATCCCAGACCGGTAGGACTACTGGTCCATGAGGCAACAGTCATAGTAGCTCCGGCTCCGTCGGAAATGGTTGTAGCACCACCGGGCAAAGTGACCGAGTAAGTAAAGCCCGGTTCACCGGCTACTGTAAAAGAAGCTGCTGATCCAATATCAGATAGGTGAAGAGTAGCGCCTGCGGTTTGTGAACGTGTGCCATCAGGTGCAATGGTAACTGTTCCGGCACCTCCGGCAATTATAGCACCAAAATCGAGAAGAATGTCATTCGTTAGTGAAATAGGTGTGATAATAGTAGCTGTAGCTTCTGCTCCATCGGATTGTGCAAATAATCCGGCAGTGATAGCAAACAAAAGAAAACATAAGGCAAAGAGTTTTTTCATAGTCTTAAAATAATTGATAAAACATTCATTAATAGAAATATATAAACATATTAAAATGTTTAGTGTTATAATTTTTTAGAATATTATTACCCCAAACTATCCATCCACAGTCATTTAGCGGATTTCAGGCATAAAGATAATTTATAATTGTAAACACCCGAAGCAAATATTTAACAAATAGAATAAGTTATTAACAATTTGAAGGTTTTGCTACAAAAATAATCTAAGCAAACACGCACATAATCTTGTATATCAACTTTATAAGTCCCCTTCAGGGGATTTAGGGGTCTGATAGACATATGAATACATATCCCTGTTAAACAGCTTTATAAGTCCCCTTCAGGGGATTTAGGGGTAGGATAGACATTGAATACATATCCCTGTTAAACAGATTTATAAGTCCCCTTTAGGGGATTTAGGGGTCGGACACGCATTGAAT
>JAAYDB010000125.1 GCA_012729475.1 Bacteroidota bacterium | reverse complement strand
GTTTTTTCAAGAACTGTTGCATCATCTGTGAATTCCGGAAGATAGCTCTGGCAATAAGCCTTTTTTAATAACCTGCTATGGAAAACCTGGGGTGTCTGTATCTGTTTCACCAGCAAGCGGTCAACAGGTTTGCTATTTTCTTCATTCACTATTCTGAGAGTATCTGAAGGGGAAATAACGGGGATAGCATTACCATACTCTCCGGCAGTCTCAAAACATCTCTTTATGGTTCCAATACTTACCAGTGGCCTGACTGCGTCGTGGACTGCAACAAGGGCATCATCATCAACATATTCCAGGCCATTCCTGACTGATATGAACCGTGTTTCACCTCCTCTGACAATGATATGAGGCAGAGTAAAGTTATATTTCTTTTTTAGCTGATCCCAGAATTCCAAATATTCACCTGGCAGAACAGTTATGATATGAATTGAATTGCTGAAGGTCAGGAATCGTTCTATTGTATGCATCAACACGGGTCTCCCGGCTAATTCCAGAAACTGTTTCGGAATATCAGTACCCATTCTTGTTCCACTCCCCCCGGCAACTATGACAGCATATAATTTCATGTGAGTTTCATAGATATTAATTCTGAGTGCGGACAGAGTGCAATCAGGCGTAGTGAAAAGAAAATCTCTTATTGAATTTTAAACAGCTTTCCGGCCTGATCACATATTTCCCTGAGCAGTAAAATAAAAATCACTACTGGCTGTCAGAAAATCAGTCTTTAGTATATAAGAATCTCCTGATACTTCTCTTTGGTGTCTTGGCAAATTCCTCAGATTGTATCCGGAATTTACTTACTGCCATATAATCCGGGACGCGGTCATTAACTGATTTTCTTATCTTTTCCAGTAAAGCTGACAGTTGGTCATCAGGTATGTTATCTTTTTTCAGGGCCTCATAATCGGGATATACAAGTCCTACAAGCCTGTTATCTTCCATTATCACCAATGATTCGGCAACATATTCCATATTATTAATAACTGCTTCTATTTCTTCCGGGAAGATATTTTTACCTGAAGGTCCGAGGATCATCACTTTACTTCTTCCTTTAATGAAGATATTTCCTTCTTTATCTATAAGTCCCAGGTCGCCTGTATGCATCCATCCTTCATCATCTATTATTTCCTTTGTTGCTTTTTCATTCTTGTAATAACCAAGCATTACATTATCCCCTCTCAGGATAATTTCACCTATATTTTTTTTAGGATCATCTGAATCAATTGTTACTTCGAGGGTATCAACTGCCTTCCCTGATGCTCCCAGTTTAGTGGTATCCCAGGATGTGTAGCTGATAAGAGGTCCGCATTCGGTCATACCATAACCAACGGTAAAACGGAATCCTATCTTTCTGAAAAACCTTTCAGCTTCCGGATTAAAAGCAGCTCCTCCAATAACAAGCTCGTGAAAACGACCTCCGAAAGATTCGGTAAGCTTCGATTTTATCTTATTATGAATGATCTTATTGAGTCCGGGTATTGCCAGTATAACTCTCATGTGGCTTTTTCTGATGACAGGAAGAACCTGTTTCTTGAATATTTTTTCTATTACCAGAGGAACTGATAAGATAAGTCTGGGTTTTATTTCTTTAAAAGCCTGAAGGATGATCTGCGGAGAAGGTGTTTTTGACAATATAGTAATATGGCATCCGAATGTAAAAGGGAAAAGAAACTCAAAAGCACAGCCATAGGTATGGGCCAGAGGCAGAAATGACACAAGAGGATCGCCCGGTTTGAGAGGCATGTGAGTCTGTGCAAACCTTACATTGGCAGCCAGGCTGCGGTGAGGTATCATAACTCCTTTCGAGAATCCGGTAGTTCCTCCTGTATAACTTATAACAGCCAGTTCTTCATTCGAGATATCAGAAAATTTGATATCTTCTTTCCTGACTTCAGGATAGATATTCATGAATTTACCATTCAGTTCCTGGTATGCTTTTTTAACCTTGTCATTAGTGGATGATAACATTGAAAATTCTTCCAGAGAGATAACTCCCGTTATTGCCAGAATCTTGCTGCTGTCTATTGTCTCATATATCTTATCATCGGCAAAAAGAAGTTTCGAGTCGGAATGATTTATAAGATTTACCAGATCTTCAGGCTTAAAGTCGGGAAGAATTGGCACTATAACAGCCCCGTAAGTTACTGTAGCAAGATAAACCACACACCAGTTGGCTGAATTTCTTCCCACAAGGGCAATTTTATCACCCGGAACAAAACCGGCTTCTTTGAAGAAAATATGATACTTCAGTATCATTCCGGCTATTTCTTTATAGGTGTATCCTTTTTCCCTGTAGTTTGATAAAGCTTCTATATCCCAGTTCTGCTTTATACTCTGTTCGATGTATCCGATTAGACGTTCCTTAATCATAGATTCTGGTTTTATAGTTAACACTTACAAATTTAATATTTGAAGAACAATAAACTACTAATAACAATTATCTTTTTATATATATCTGATAATTAATATATTATCAGACGAAATACATTACAAGAACTGCCAGTAGTGAGATTATATTGGCAATAGTAAAAAAATAGTTATACTCTTCGCGTTTTTTACTGAAATGCCCCAGTTTTCTGGCGAATATGCCAATGGTAGGAACAAAGAGTACGATAAGAAATGCAAAAAACTCTACTCCAAAGAACACCTGTTCCAGTCCTCCTTTCACAAGAGCTGACAAATAAACAATGATAAGAAGGACCAGCAGGTATAAAAGATAGCTTATTTTGAGCAGAAGTGTTGAAACCAGTCTTCTCTTGTGGAGCTGATGTGGTTTAAGATAGGCATAAGCAAGGGCAAAGATTATTATAATAAAGATAATGCCGAGTATATGGTTCAGTATTTCGTTAAAATTTGCCATAATCAACAAAGATATATTATTAATCAAGTTCTATCCGGGTCGATACGAGCTATTCAGTACCCAAAACTGTTGGTTCTGTAAAATGAGTCCGGAAGAAAATAATTTCACTTCATCTTTATATGCGGCAAACAGGTTCTCTTCCATTGAAATAATTAATATAGAATGAAACCCGTCTGTACAACTGTCATATAATTTTATTCCGGGACATATTCATTGCCTACTTTTCTTGCTCTTGCAGGATGGTCCAGATCTATTCCGAGAGCGATACCTGTTTCGACAAGAACATTCCATCCTGCCTCAAGCTGTAAATATTCAGAATACTGAGCACTCTCCGGTATAATTATTGTCGGGAACATTGTCTGGTGAGAAGATATTGCTATAATCCTGACCCCAGCATTCTGGAGAATACATTCATTGAATTTATCCTGATCTACATCAAAAGGATCAACCCATATCAAAACTTCATCCTTGTTCATCACTTCCTCAATACCATGTAAAGCATATGTTCCTTCAAGAAAATCTGATTTTTTGCGTGTAATCTCATTGGTCTTAAGTGCAAGTTCTGCCGCAACTCCGTTGTCTCTGCCGGCGAAATAAACCACTCCGGCATTTTTTATTATATCAATAATGTCTTTACCTATTCCAGCAGTAAGTACTTCTTCACTCTTCCCGGCCAGTTCTTCCAGACCATCCATCTTTTCTCCCCTCAGATTCCTCATAAGGGAATCATAAAACAATCCCTGTTCAATAACCGACTTGGTAGCAGCCACTGCATCTTCTTTTCCACAGGAAAGAACATGTGTGTCGTTCGCGAATTCTTCAAGTTTTGTATTCTTGTTTGCAGTGAGTCCGAAGATGGCATCATGACCTTTATCTTTCAGCACTTTTACCAGTCTGATTACTTCTTTTGTCTGTCCGGAATTTGATGCTGTAAACACTGTATAATCATTCAGGTTATAGTCTCGTGCCTGGGTACAACCCTCAGTTATAACGGGTAAGATAAATTCTTTTTTCAGGGTAGCCGTGATTGTCCTCTTTGCGGGGAAAAGACGACTGCTTCCCTCTCCTGTAAGAAAGAGTCCTTTGTGTGATTTTACTTTTTCCACAAAACGGGAGGAGACGGAAGGGTCAAAAGACCTTATTATACCGGGGGTCTCCATCATTTCCCTGACAAGGGCAAACTTGCTGTACTCTGAATCGTTCAGGTTCATATGACATTTTTTTAATTAGTGAATTAAAGGTAACTATTTTTTTGTAACAGAGATCCGCTTATAGTGAACGTTCGTTCCATACAAGAGCAGAAGCCCCCAATATGGCAGCGTTATTTTCCGGGATAGATGATAGTTCTATCCTGAATGTATTTTTAAAAACGGGAAGTACCTTCATATCAACATATTTTCTGACAGGCTCAAGTAGCATATCTCCTGCATTAGCCAGTCCGCCAAAAAGGAAAACGGCCTCAGGGCTTGAAAAAGCTAATGCGTTCACTATGCCCGATGCCAGTTTATCCGCGGTATAATCCATAGCTTCCAGTGCCAGCAAATCATTATTTGCAGCAGCCTCTGCAACCATCTTTGAAGTAAGCTCACCCGGAACAATATCCCGGAGGATACTGTTTCCCCTTTTCTCACTCAATAAATAAAGAACTGTTCTTACAAGCCCTGTTGCCGAGGCGTAAGTCTCAAGACAACCTTTTCTTCCGCAACCGCAATCCCTTCCTTCCGGAACAATTACAGAATGTCCCAGTTCTCCTGCAAATCCTGTATGACCATAGAGCATCTGCCCATTTATTACTATCCCGCTTCCAAGGCCTGTGCCTAATGTGAGAACAATGAAATTTTTCATTCCCCTGGCTCCTCCAAAAATCATTTCTCCCATAGCAGCCGCATTAGCATCATTTGTCATTAGAACAGGAACATCAATTTCCTTTCTCACCATATCTGCAAAGGGGATAAGCCCTTTCCACGTAAGATTAGCAGCCAGTTCAATAGTCCCTTTATAAAAATTGGCATTCGGAGCTCCAATCCCTATCCCAATAAGTGTCATATTTTCATGGGCATCCAGCATTTTGTTTATCGAAACGGCTAATGCCTTAATAAAATCTGTCACTTCCGGATAGTCAGTTGTAATAATTGTTTCGTCGGCATGGATTTTACCTTGTTCATCAACAAGACCCAAAAGGGTATTTGTCCCTCCAACATCTATACCGGCTACTATTTCGTTCATAAGTATAAGATATTTTAGTTATCACCTTCTGCCTGTACTGACAGGTCTTTCAACCCTGAATTTTTTTACATTTTTTGGAGCTACATCCCAGTAAAGCTCATTTTCCCAGTTTTCCATCACCTCAATTTCACGTGGCATAAATGAAACAGGCTCGGGTTGTCTCCGGGCACTGTAATCACCTGTTGTCCATTCCCCGTCACCGTTAAGATCATATATTATCCTCATCCTGTACAAACCCTTATTTAATAAAGGAAATTCTGCTTTACCGTCTTCATCTATTTTAACTTCTCTTGCTATTGTCTCATCTGAAGATAATAACTGAATGATTCTTTTACCTACATGATTCTGAACGTTGACAATTAGCTTCCCGAAGCTTGAATTCTCCCTAACCCGTATTTTTATACCTGCAGAATCGGATTTAGCCCCGTATATATCTCCGAAGGCTTCATTAAATGCAATAAACAGATATTCCTCGCCTGGCAGCATGTCTGCATTAAAATATATGCGGCACGAATTGAGAGTATCTTTTTTCATTATATAAGGCAGATTGATCTGACCCTCATCTTTCAGATGAAAAAGTCTGATTTTTGTAGTATCCGGTTCTCTGAAAGGTGTAGGAGATGAAAAGATGATATCCTCTCCCGGAATGACCGTCCCTCCTGATACTGAGGATGTAAACCTGTATGGGGCCGGCGTTTGTTTTCCCCTTACTGTCCTTGGAGAAATGTATCTGAGCTTTACTGTATCTTCTCGTTGTATAACAGCTCCTGAGGTATCAGAAAAAGGATAGCGGATCACTGTGTTAATAATTGGTTGTGAGTATATTGTACTGTCTTTCAGCCATACCACCAGGGTGTCTTTTTTTCTGCTTTCCTCAATGAAATAAGAATCTTCATCCGCTCCGGGCAGAGAAAAACTGAAGCCGATAGTATCAGGAGGCACAGACAGAGTATAGCTTAATTTATAAGCTTCATTACGTAAAGAAGATGTCAGATAATAATTCTTAAT
>JAAYDB010000019.1 GCA_012729475.1 Bacteroidota bacterium | reverse complement strand
TGACTTCCACTAGTATGTCGGGATGGTTAACGAGCTCAAAAAGGACCGGGGTATTATTAACCAGCCTTCCTCCTGAACTTATAATATCGATACCTGTTGAGAAAGAATAGTTGGGGCTGAAGTATCTGTTGCATGATACCCCGAATCTAAAACCCGGTCTGGCTCCCTGGTTTCTTACATCACTGATGTCTGTGGAAAACCAACTGATAACAGGGTCAAGGTGAATGCTGAAAGATATTATCGGAGGTAAACCAAAAACGCCACCATGGTGTCCACCTGGATAGCCACCTGGATAGCCACCTGGATAACCGCCAGGCTGAGCATCAGACACCATTGGAATAATTAATAATCCTGTCAGCAGGAGAATTTTGTATATTATGGAATGAAATTGTCTGAAATATTTCATATATGAATTGATAATAAGTTCAAGCTTTCTTATCAGGAAACGGCTAATTATGAAAATAATTCTGTTTGTTCTGCGAAAATAGCAAATAATAATGGAAGTGATTGCCCCGTTTGAATTGTTATAGTTGTTGAAAAGTGATTAATTTCGGAATCATAAAAAAAGACCCGGATGGAAAATTTCAAATTCAGATGCATGATATTGGTAGTGACTCTTATACTGATATCTTCATGTAAACGGAATCCTTACAATATTGATGTATCTTCGGTTGATATTGATCTCGGAATAAAGCGTTTTGAAACCGATCTGTTCAGTATTGATCCTGAAAAGATTGGAGATAACATACCACGGCTAAGGGATCAGTACGGTAGTTTTCTGCAGCTTTTCAGTTATGTCATTAATGCGGGTGAGGTAGGAGATACAACTTTTAAAGATTATTTGTTAAGCTTTTGTACGGATAAGATTAACAACGAGGTTTATGCTGCAGTGATGGAATCCTATACGGATATCGGATGGCTTGAAGATGGGTTGGAAGAGGCTTTCCGTCATTATCTCTGGTATTTTCCCGGCCGAAATGCGCCAGGTGTATATACCTGTATTACAGGCTTTAATAACAGCATGATAACTCTTAAGGATTCTGTTCTGGCAATTGGCCTTGACAGGTACCTGGGCAGCAATTGTGATTTTTACAGGCGTCTGAATATTTACAATTATCTGGCGTTGAGGATGAACTCATATAACATTTTACCAGATTGTATGTATGCCTGGGCTAAGACTCAGTGGGATATTGAGGACATGAATTATCAGGTTGATAATGTGCTAACAGAGATGATCCATGAAGGTAAGCTTAGATATTTTGAAAGGTGTATGTTGCCCGGGATTGCCGACTCTCTTCTGCTTGGATTTTCCAGTGATCAGATGAGATTCTGTTTAAATAATGAAGCTCAGATGTGGGAATATCTTGTGGAACATGATCTCTTGTTCAGTACTGATCAGATGGTTATCAGGAAACTAACCGGAGAAGCCCCTTTTACCAGTTATTTTACCAGTGAATCCCCTGGCAGGGCATCGGTCTGGATAGGTTTCAGGATAATTGAGAGTTATATGAAGCACAATCCTGAAATTACTCTTGAAGGATTAATGAATGAGACTGATGTTCAGGGTCTTTTGGGAAAATCAAAATATATGCCCCGTTAATAAAGGATAATCCGGTTATTTGATCCGGACTATAAACAGACAAGGGATTTTATTTCTTGATCTTTGATTATTTGGTGTACTTATCGGGGTTATTGGGTAAAGAAATCAAAAAAGGTGTTCCTGGAACACCTTTTTTGATTTTTATGTGATTGCAATTATTATTCAGGATGAATAGCCTCTACAGGGCAAACATCAGCACATGCACCACAATCGGTGCAGGTATCCGGATCAATTTTGTAGATATCACCTTCAGATATTGCTCCAACGGGGCATTCATCAATACATGTTCCGCAAGCCGTGCAATCTTCATTAATTTTGTAAGCCATTTCTTTTATTTTTAATATAGTTAATTTTTCGTTAATCGCACAAATTTATTTAAATTTTATAAATAAAAAAATGTAATAATTATCATGCAATAATCATGCCTGTAATTGAAGGAGGGTATTAATCAGACATAAAGGAAGATATGTTCAGAAATCAAGGCTGAATGAGAGGTAGAATACCCTTGGCAGTATATAATGATCTTCAATACCCCAGGCCCAGTCAGCTCTTATGAAATATCCTGCCAGTTGTGCTCTTACACCAGCACCGAAGCCGGCAATAAAGGGTTTTCTGTTTGAATCAAGAGTAACTGTTACAGGTCCGTTTTTAAGTATTTCAGTATCGTAAGCATTCTCACTGTTCCATGGTGATTTGCCGGTCCAGGCAGTGCCTATATCCCCAAACCCCACTATTTGTAAACTGTTGAGAAAGTTTGACCGGAGTGGATGTCCGGCAAAATATCTTACAAAAGGCCATCTGATCTCACTATTAATAAGGGCGAAGCTGGTACCGTTACGTGCATTCTGGATGAACCCCCTCATATTTGTGGCAATTGCCTGGAACCCGTAATCAACATTGTGACTGACCGGTATAGACCTGTCGAACATACCTGAACTATTGAACAGATATCCCATCCAGTTATCAACTCCGCCAAGATAGTACAAAAGCTTGGTAGGACCGTAGGAAGTACTGGCGGCAAAGCGATTTGCCCAGATGAGTTCCCGATGTATCCGGGTATATTTTCTGAAGTCGATACCCAATACTATCATATCAGATTTAGCTGAAGATATTCTTTTGTAATATTCTCCAAATATCTTAAATCTCGTTCCATAATATATGTTTATGGATCTCTTTCGTGTATTGTCATAAATGATTTCTCCCTTAACAGTGGCCCAGTGTCGTGACATGTTTTCGCTGTTAAGTGTCATTAGGTCAAGGGGCAGAAAAACATGTCTGTCGTATCTGTAGGCTAAGGTGCCTCTAAGTGAGAAAACGGGGGTAAAGGGCTTTGATAGAGTAAGGTAGACATTATGTGTATGGGATCTGACAAGTGAATCACCTGAAATACTTTCATAGGCCTGGCGGTGTAAGATAAACTGTTTGTCAAATTTCCCCTTAAGATTTTCCACACTGAAAAGATACTCATTGCTGTTAAAATTTCCTGAAAACCGGAAACCACCTGTTATCCTGTAGTCTTCAAAAAGATCTGTTATACCGAACATTGAAAGAATATTCATGCCGGGATTATAATATGAAGAACCGTCACTATATACCTGGTATGCATTATTCAGAAAAGTAAAATCTATCTGGTTGGCTATATAGTTATTGTAAAAAGAAGTCTGATAGATCCTGAGCAAGGGGATGTCGATAGTCCCGGTGTCAAGATCGATATCCATATAATCTTTTCTCCACAGTTGATCATAATAATTCTGCTTCTCTTTTTCAAAGATATAGTGGTTGAAATCAATGGATTCTTCGGTAATAAAATACTCATAGTAAGGCTTGGTAAGGGTATCTCTGCGTTTTTTGTCTTCAGTGATCAGCCATTGCCTTATCTGTTCTATGCTATCGGTTTTGTGATGGAAGAGATTTTTTTCCTTCCTGAAGTTACTCATGGTAAAATCATCTTCAGGAATAGGGGAAGAGTCTTTAAGGTTGCCTTTTCTGAGCAGGTATCTTCCGTTGCTGAAGATTATTTCACTGAAAGAATCCGATCCATCTGCCAGTGAATGTTCAAGTATGTTTCTGTTGTAATTGGTCACGGGAGAAGAGGAAAGGAAATACCTGTAATGAGTGGTTGTGTCGATAAAACTGATTGTACTGTCAAAAGTTGCTGTATAGCGGTTAAAAACTCCGTTTTTGTTACCTATATATGATATTTTTTTGTCTGCTGAACCTGATGCAGAAAGCCGGTCATTGTATTGGCCTTCTGTCAGACGTGTGAGCAGATTGCTTTTTCCTGAAAGATCATAAGTGAAAAGATCGTATGTAGTGGCCGTTTTTTCAAAGGGATCACCTGTGTTTGTAAGAGTGTCAGTCAGTCTGTTGGAAGAAAAAATGATCATTCTGTCTGAATTATTAAGAAATGAAGGATTTTTGTCATCGGCAATGTCTTTGGTTATTTGTTCGTTTATTCCGGAAGCAATGGTATGCAGGTAAATATCTGTCATCCCGTCTTTCACTGCAGATAATATCAGGTTAGTTCCTTCAGGGGAATATGAAAAGTCGAGTATTTTATCAAAATAGAGAAGATTTCTTTCTTCTGTTGATTTTTCCTCTAATCTGTAGAAGTATATATTAAGTCCGGCTTTTTCCTCATTTATGAAAGTCAGTATCCTTCCGGTGGGATGCCATGCAAGGACAGGGTATGTCTTATCGCTCGCATAATCATATTTGGGTTCAGCTCTGAATATTACCTTTTGTTTTTCTGTTGTCTGGTCGTACAGCCATATTTTCTTTCTTCCCAGATCATTGGTTACATAAGCAATATAATTACCATTGGGAGAAATTTTTACCTGTTGATAAATCTGTTCTTTTCGTGACTGGTGAATAGTATTTTTGTCTGTTGCAAGAAGACTTTTTTCTCCTGAATATTCATTCAGGTAATAGATTTGCCATTCAGCCAGTAATTCTTTAAGTTTTTTGCCAACAACATATAATATCCCGTCGTCAATTTTTCTGTATACTTTAGTGAGATAAATTATATTTGGAATAAGGGCATCACCATATTCGTTTCCAATATATCTCCAGAACGACTGACCGGCATAAATAGCATCTTCATATTCAAGACTGGTAATGTTTTTATACTTACCTGACATAATACCATCTTTTACCCTGTTCTCGACATCGAAATCCCAGCCCCAGCCCACATAGTTAGCTAATCCTTTAAGATACCAGTCGGGCAGATTGATCATTGAAGAACTTGAAACCCTTTCCTTGACTTCTGCATTATAAAGCATTTCATTTACAAGAACCTCAGTGATGGCTGTGGCTATCTGTTTTTTGAAGGCAATATAATCTTCTTCGTAGTAAAGCGATATCTTGTTTGTTATCAGCCTACTATAGCCCCCTGTGTTATAATTGTCATCATCAAATGTTACCAGTCCTATATTTGATTGTTTGTATTCGGCATTCTTGTTATGAATTATAAAAATAAGGCGTTTTTCAAGGGAATAGTCGAAAAAGTCTTCTATTTCTTCCAGTTTATCTGTTACATAATCAGCTGTAAACTTTGCCAGATCGCGTCCGAACTCATTGAAGTAAATGTCAAAATCATCAAATCTGTAGAATGTCCAGTAATAGTCATAATACTGCACCCTGTTCTTGCCAAATTTCATCTGGTGGCCATTATAGAACTGGCCATAGCCATTTAGGTAACATAAGCAGGCCAGAGCGATAATTATCAGCCTCGGGGTCTTTTTCATACTTGTATCACTCATTGGATCCAATAGATTATTGGCGGCAAATTTTGTTCCAACAGTTAATCTTTCAGAAGCAAAACTAACGATATTATGGTTTAAATTACCGAAAAAATTTAAACTTTATTAATTTTGTTCCGTTAAACAGATTAATTTTTACGGTCTGATTTTCGTTAATTTTGTTATGCAACCTTTTTTACAACATAAGAGTTATAATAAAAAACAAGAGAATAAATATATTTAGTATATTTCTAACAAAAATATTTAAGTTAATATGAAGAAAATAGCATTCATAATTCCGGTCATTTTTTTAAGTGTGTCTTTGTTTGCACAGCCGGTATTGAAGCTTTCAGAGACCACTCATGATTTCGGGAAGTTCAAGGAAGAAGCAGGCAGGCAAACATTTGATTTTACTGTAACAAATTCGGGCAATACCCCTTTGATTATTCAGAACATTGTAGCATCGTGTGGATGCACTCTCCCTGAATGGTCCAGACAACCCATTCCCCCTGGAGGTAAGGGTACTATTAAAGCTATTTACGATCCCAGGAACAGACCCGGTGCTTTTAATAAAACTCTGGCTGTTTACACTAACGGAAAGCCTGAAGTTACTGTTCTGACTCTGAAAGGAGAAGTGATCCCAAGAGAAAAGACTCTTGATGAATTATTTACTTATCCTGTGAGTTCAATACGTTTTGAAAGCAATCATCTTGCTTTTACAAATGTAAAGAAAACCCAGAAGAAGATAAGGGTAATGAAAGTGGTCAATACATCAGATGAACCGGTTAAAATTGGTTTCGAGAGGATCCCCGCCCATTTAACACTGAAAGCTAATCCTGAAGTCCTTAAGCCCGGGCAGCAAGGTATTATTGAAGGTACTTATGATGCAACAAAGAATAATTCATGGGGACATGTCAGTGACATGGTGAGAGTTGTACTTAACGGAAATGTTGAGCAGAATTCTTATTATTATGTCTCAGCCAACCTTGTTGAGGATTTTTCAAGCCTTACAAGAGAAGATATGGAGAATGCCCCTGTTTTCAAACCGGCTGTTACAACGGTCAATCTTGGCAAAATGCAGGGTAGTACTCAGAAAGAAGTTGAATTTAAGTTTACCAATGAAGGTAAGTCCGATCTGATAATAAGGCATTTGCGTTCGACATGCGGATGTACAGCCATTCAGCAGGGACTGCAGGGTGTTGGAATTAAACCGGGTCAGTCAGCTTCAATCAAAGCAGTTTTCAACTCCGGAGCTTACAAGGGCAGGGTTACAAAAGCAATATATGTATATACCAATGATCCAAAAAATTCAGAAGTTGTTTTGATGCTCAATGCAGAAGTTGAGCAGCTGGCAGCATCAAAATAGGATCTTATATAAGAGTTTTTTAATTAAGACAGGGTACCGGCAAACAAACTGGTGCCCTTTTTGTTACTTTTACATTATCAACTCTGATATTATGCAGGAGAAGCCACAGAAAAAAACAGTCAGAAGAGAAGAAGAGTCTGGTCTGCCACTCAGTGTAAATCCTTTCATAATAAATAGCAGGAAGAGGAAGCCCGCCGTTCATTATTCTTCGGGAGATTTGATTTCAGGCATAATGTCCGGTGACAGGATCCTCCTCAGTCAGGCTATCACCCTGTCTGAGAGCACACTGAAGGAGCACAGGGAAATAATAATGGAAGTTATTGAGGGATGTATCCCATATAGTGGCAAATCCATCAGAGTAGGTATTTCAGGAATACCGGGAGTAGGAAAAAGTACTTTCATTGAAACACTGGGATCAATAGTAACGGATGAAGGCCGTAAACTGGCAGTGCTTGCTGTTGATCCAAGCAGTACTGTTTCAAAGGGTAGTATAATGGGCGACAAGATAAGGATGGA
Organism: Bacteroidota bacterium; assembly: GCA_012729475.1. GTDB lineage: Bacteria > Bacteroidota > Bacteroidia > Bacteroidales > VadinHA17 > LD21. Next base: position 35,474 of record JAAYDB010000019.1, on the reverse strand, counting down.
AAAGATGAGCATTCACCCCGATGTTTTTATCAGACCTTCTCCTTCAGCCGGCCTTCCGGGAGGCGTTGCGGGAAGGACTGGAGAAGCCGTTATAATGTGCGAAGCAGCAGGTTTTAATACAATATTTATTGAAACAGTAGGTGTGGGACAATCAGAAGCAGCAGTTCATTCAATGGTGGATTTCTTTCTCCTTCTTATGATGGCAGGAGCAGGAGATGAAATACAGGGTATAAAAAAAGGTATTCTTGAAATGGCAGATTCAGTTGCTATAACTAAAGCTGATGGCCGGAACGTGAAAACAGCTCAGAAAGCCGCGGAGATACTCAGAAATTCTTTCAGCTTGTTCAGTGTGTGCCAGTCAGGTCTGAAGCCGGAGGTTTTTGTTTGTTCAGCTCATGAGAACATAGGAATGAAGGTAATATGGGAAACAGTAAAAAGTAATGTCTCAATAAGTAAACAGTCGGGTTATTTTGAAGAACGAAGACGGCAACAAGCTGTGGTACGAATGCATGATACCATAATGGAATACCTCAGGGATTCTTTCTACAATAACCAACACATAGCCTCCATTTTACCAGCTGTTGAACAAAAGTTAAAAGAGAACAGAATATCATCATACAGGGCGGCCACGGAAATAATAGATAAATACAGGCAGATTTTATCAGATGACAATAATTCCTATATTTAACAAATGTTTTAAATTACTCATCTTGTTCAATTATAATAACTGACACTAGAATAACTTGCGAAAGAACATCATTTTTTACACAAACAAGAATGATTATTTTTTTAAGGCGGTTCCACGAAAATTAAAAATAAAAAAATAAACGTATGAAAAAACTAGTTTACCTGTTGATCCTGGCAGCTTTTACCGTTGCCTGCAGTACTGAGCCTCACTATGTAATTAAAGCCGATATTGAGGGTGCAGATGATGAGTTGTTTTACCTTCACAGAGTGGTTGACGGAGAGATAGCTGTTATCGATTCTGCTGTCTCCAGTAAGGGTTCATTTAAAATGAAGGGTTCTGTTGATTATCCCGATCTCGTACAGCTTGTAGCCTGGAATAACGGGAGCAGGGTGAATTTTTACCTCGAAAATGCGTCTGTAGAAATTAAAGGAAATATTGATTCATTGGATATTGCTCTGATAACAGGATCAAAGAGTCAGGATGAATATCAGGCTTTTCTTGAAGCTAATAACGCTATAGGTGAAAAAGGCTCGGCCATAAATCAGGAATATCAGGTTGCCCGTCAGGTCAATGATACTGAAAAAATGGCACAATATGAAAAAGAATTGGTGGAACTTGAGAAAGAACTTATAAATCTTCAGAAGGATTTTGTCAGGAATAATCCTTCGTCTTATGTAGCTCCTGCAGTTTTAAGGAGTATCACATATTATCTGGAAGCTGATGAGTTGTCTGAACTGGCAAATGGTTTTAATACCGAAGTGTCAGAAGTACCCGTCGTGAAGGAACTGAAAGAGCTGGCTGATGCTATGAAAATAGTATCAGTAGGCCAGAAAGCACCTGATTTCACTATGAACGATGTTAACGGTAATCCTGTCTCCCTGTCTTCCATGATAGGTTCAAAACTCCTGTTAATTGATTTCTGGGCAGGATGGTGTGCTCCATGCCGTCAGGAAAATCCCAACCTGGTTAAGATATATAGGCAGTACAATAAAAAAGGATTTGATATTTTCGGGGTTTCACTCGATCAGTCCAAAGAAACATGGACAAGTGCTATTGCTGATGATAATATTACATGGACCCAGGTCTCAGACCTTCAGTACTGGAACAATGAAGCTGCACAACTATATATGGTCAGAGCTATACCAGCAAATTTTCTTCTTGATGAAACAGGAACAATAATTGCCAGGAACCTGAGAGGAGACGACCTCCTGATCAAAGTCCGTGAAATTCTGGGAGAGTGATCTGAAAAAATACTTAAGCGGAAACTGTTCAGGATCCTTCCTGAACAGTTTCCTCCATTATAAAACCTGTGCCTCTGACAGTACGAATATCAATATTCTTATCTTCCGATATGTATTTCCTTAATCTGCTTATAAATACATCCATACTTCTCCCGAGAAAATAATCATCCTCTCCCCATATTTCTGTTAAAATATCTTCTCTGGCAAGTACTTTGTTCTTGTTGATAATAAAATATTTGAGAAGCTGTGCTTCTTTAAGTGTGAGTTTTTCTTTGGTATTACCACAGCTAAGCTCAAGGGTATTGAAATTGAGAACAGTGGATGATATCTTGAAAACATCATTTGATGATGAATAAGCTCGTTTCAGAATATTGTTTATCCTGAGAATGAGAACATCAGGATCAAATGGTTTTGTTATGTAATCGTCCGCACCTATAGTAAGACCTTTTACGATATCTTCCTTAAGACTTTTGGCTGTGAGATATATGAGTGGAATGTCAGGATCAGTCTCTTTGATTTTTTTACCAAGAGTGAAACCGTCCATCTCGGGCATCATGACATCAAGAACGCAAATATCGGGTTTCTCATTATTGTAACATTCCCATGCTTCTTTACCATCGCGGGCCAGTGTTACATCATAACCGTTAATTGAAACATATTGAGACAGGATATTTCCAAAATCCCTGTCATCTTCAGCTAGAAGAACTTTCATACTCAGTCTGGTTTTTATAAGGTATTATTACTGTAAATATACTGCCTTTTCCGGGTTTACTTGACAGAATAACATCGCCTCCATGAGCTGTGGCTATTTTCTTTACGTAATATAAGCCGAGTCCCAGCCCTTTGTATTTATGAATGTTTCCGGAAGAAGCACGGTAAAACTTGTCAAACACACGCTTCTGATCATTTCTGCTGATACCTATTCCGTTATCTGTTAGACGAATAATAATATTATTATCCTCAACATAACCTTCAATTTTTATTACAGGATCCTTTTCACAGTATTTTACGGAATTCGAAAGCAGATTATTTATCATGGTTGTGAAATATACTGTGTCAATTTCAGGTTTAATACCTTTGAAATCATAATTCTGTGTCACAGCAGCCGTATCACCTGATCCATTCTTAAAACAATCAACTATGTCATGCATAAGAGACTCAATGTCAACTTGTTTTTTGCTGAGTTCAAATTGTGTCCGCTCCCACATACTTATTTCAAGTATCATATTTATTAATTGGTTGAGATGAACACTTTGTTTACCTATCAGTCTGGCTGTTTCAACTATTTTAGAATCATCTTTCCTTATTTTTTCTATTTCAAGGGTTTTCCCTGCCACAGTTATTGTTGCCAGCGGTGTTTTCAGCTCGTGAGTCATATTATTAATGAAATCCGTTTTAAGATTGGATAATCTCTTTTCCTGCATAAGATTTCTGTAGGTAAAGAGAAAAATGGTCATAACAATAAGAATGCTTATTATACTTGTTGCAAGAGATGCTGATGTTTCCCGGAGGATCATTTTCTGTTTATCGGAAAAATCGATATAGTATTCAAAGAAAAGAACATAATAGTTATCCATCAGGGCATAACGGTATACCAGTATGCTGGACTTTGAATAGTTGTCAGGCGGAGATGATGACTGACTCCTTTCGGTAAGGCGTTGAGTCCTGAAGAATTCATCCTGAAAAATATGGACCGTGTCCATGTCTATAAGGTCAAGACTGATTATTTCAATTCTGTGCTTAAAATCATCTTCGTAGCCTTGTCGCCTGAAATAATCTGTAAGATAAACAGACAGATCCTGTTCTGTATTAAGTGTATATGAAAAAAAATCAAAGATCTCCTGTTTCTTGTTTTCCAGTTCCAGACTGTCTGTTATGGAAGCTAATTCATTAATTACTACTTCCGAATAATTATCAAGGATGAATCTTACCGTGTCGTAGACATCAACAGATCTGCGCATACGCATGGAGCCGATTGCATCCTGAGAGTTTGACCTGTACCTAAGTGAAAGCATTTCATCTTTTTGGTTCCATACCTCTCTGATAATAAAGAACTGAGCTGTGATCAGGACTATTATTGCGAAGATGCCAAGCATCAGGATAGGATTCCTCTTTATCATTTTATGTTTTGTTTTTCATCAAATGTATTAACTTTTTCGGATAAGGAGGGCCAGAAAATCATAACATTAACCCTGCATTAACCCTTTGTTAACAAAAGAATGATAAAAACGGCATTACCTTTGAATCAGGATAATAAAAAGAAAAAGTTATGAAAAATAAATATATCATATTAAAGATTTTTACCCTTATTTCGCTTTTCTTATTTATGCCTGTTGTAAACGCTCAGGAGAAATCGAAAGAAGAAAAAGAGAGGGAGTTAAAAATGCAGGAGGCTATCATGGAGCATAAGAAAGCCATGTCTGAGTTGCGAAAGAACGAGAAAGAAATCTCGGAAGCAATTGAAAAACTGCAGGAGGAGCATAAGAAAGATTTTGAAGAACTGATGAAAGATTTTAATGATAAATTCAGTGATCCTGATCAGATGAAGAGGTTCTTCAGGGGGAGTGGCGAGCCGGACAGAAACTGGCAACAGGTTCCGGGACAGCCGGCGCCTTTTTCAACTCCCGGCTTCGATTATTTTAATGGGTTTAATTTTAATGCCCAGCGGACTTCCTGGGAATTTTCAAAATCATTGAATAAGAATTCTTTCTCCAGGGATTATGTTTTAGATGTCGATCCCACAGTAAAAAATGTTGTTATGGCTGTTTTTGGTGATTGCAGCGATGGAGAGATTAATATAAAAATAGTAATGCCCGACGGAAAAGTATATGCTGACATAATCATTGACGAATTTGGCAATCTTAACTGGAGAAAATCATTTAACATTTCAGAAACAGAAAACCAGGATAAAATAGGAGCATGGAGGTATGAGATCAAATCGACCGAAGCTACCGGATATTTCAGGATATCTCTTCAGGCAAACTAGATATTATAGTAGTAGGTTGATTTTTTATTACGTTGAAAGCGGGGTTGGTACGTGGGGTTCCGGCTCCGTTTTCATTTTGATACCGCAGTGGCACGGCCCCCTTTTACACTTTCAACACTGACAGTATATTTTTTTCCACCTTTGACTATCCAATTGAGATTTATTTTCTGATATCCTTTTATATTTTGTATCTCCATACGATGAGGATCCTTTTTCTGTTCAACACATATATTACGTTCGATATCTTCCACAATCATACCTGCAATGACTGTTCCGCCTTCCAGAAAAATGTAATCAGGAGGATCAATTTTGTATTTCTGGTTAGTAGCATAATGAGTTGGAAGCATCCTGCTGTTATATACTGTTGCGGTAACTTCATTGAGACTCCCACTTAGTTTTCTGACTTTTATATCCTGTATCTCAAGTTTTGATGACTGATAAGCATTGTAAATACAAAAGGCAGCATTACGATGGGCATCTGATTCCAGGAGGAAACCGGGATGTAATCTTCCTGCATTTTTACTGAAGCCTCCTATTTCCACTTCTCCGTATACCGGATGATTAACTTTTTGCCATGGAATGAAAGAGTCTTCAAAGAGGAGGAGCTTGTCAAATTGATAACTATCGGTATCCGATTCATCATAAAACATAAGATAATTGTTCCATAACTCGTTGGACCATACATAACAACCCATTGCACCATGCCACCAGTCCAGCTCTCCTCCATAAACAGTATCCGGCCAGAACAGAAATCAGGATTTTTAGAATAAATTTCATGGTTTTGAAAATATTTATTTTGGTGAATGGGGAAACACCATTTTCTTTATTTGATTATTATCAATATTCTGTAAAAATATAATTCACATTTTTTCATTTATAAGAAAATAATGTCAGATCGCTCATCTCAATCCCATAAGTGGGATATGTTATATGTGATAAAAGAATTACTATTTTCTATTTTTGGAATTGTTTTCCAAAAAATAAACTATATTATTTTATATGCAACGGTTTAGTCAATTGTGATGGTAAATGTTAAATTTGTAATTATCAGGAGGGATTGTCCGGTATCGTGAAAAGGTCGTTGTTTATGTTGATGACCATTGTCTCAACAGGGATGAATTAAATTATTCATATTAAGATAATCAGTTTTAAGCATATATCTGAAACAATGTTTCAGGAAATGAACAGATCAGGGCAAAAGTTGTTATTATACAAAGAGATCATGGAAGGATGAGCTGTTGTTTTATATTTTTTGCTGATGGATACCTGAGATAATGAAGTCATCATCAGGAGAAATCTTTCCGCAACACGATTAAGATACAGATATTCAATTTATAATATAATAAGTCACACAATTACATATATCTATTGATCAATAACTATTTACGAATATGGATTACGATCTCATTATAATAGGCAGCGGTCCCGGTGGTTATGCAGCTGCAATCAGGGCTTCACAGTTAAAGATGGAAGTGGCGGTAATAGAGAAATCGGAACTTGGTGGAGTTTGTCTTAACTGGGGATGTATCCCTACAAAATCCTTATTGAAAAGTGCTCAGGTACTAAGCTATATCAGACATGCTTCTGATTACGGAGTTTCACTTGAAGGAGAGATAAAAGCCGATTTTGGGGCTATTATTGCCCGCAGTCGTAGTGTAGCCGAAAAAATGAGTAAAGGGGTTCAGTTTTTATTCAGGAAAAATGGCATAACACATATTCAGGGTTTCGGCCGTCTATCCGGCAGTAATTCTGTTGAGGTGGAAGATCATAATGGTAAGAAGAGTTCATATACGGCAAAAAACATAATCCTGGCTACCGGGGCAAAAGCAAAAGACATACCTGCTATTAAGCAGGATGGAATTAAGATTATCAGTTACAGGGAAGCAATGGTATTGAAGGATCAGCCACATTCGATGGTAATTGTTGGAGCAGGGGCTATCGGTACTGAATTTGCAGATTTCTTTCATACTATAGGTACTGAGGTCACACTCATAGAATTACTTCCCCGGATAATTCCCAATGAAGATGAAGAGATCTCAAAACAACTTGAGAGATCTTTTAAGAAAAAGAAGATGAAAATAATGACGGGGTCTTCGGTTGAATCGGTTGATACATCCGGAGATAAATGCCTTGTAACAGTTAAAACACCTGATAAGACAGAGACCCTCACTGTCGATATAGTCTTATCAGCCAGTGGAGTGACTCCGAATACTGAGGGTATGGGACTTGAGGAGACGGGAGTAAAGACAGAGAAAGGGAAGGTTGAAGTGGATGATTTCTACAAAACATCAATACCTTCTGTTTATGCAATAGGAGATATAGTTCATGGTCCTGCACTTGCTCATGTTGCTTCAGCAGAGGGAATAGCATGTGTTGAAAAGATCGCAGGCTTGTCAGTTAAGCCTATTGACTACAATAATATACCTTCCTGTATATATACCAGTCCGGAAGTTGCGTCAACAGGTATGACTGAAGCAGCTGCAAAAGAGGCCGGTTATGATATCAGGGTAGGTAAGTTTCCTTTTACAGCCTCAGGAAAAGCCAATGCCGCCGGATCAAAGGAGGGGTTTGTAAAACTCATTTTTGATTCCAGGTATGGAGAACTTTTAGGAGCACATATGATAGGAGATAATGTAACAGAAATGATATCTGAAATTGTTGTTGCCAGAAACCTTGAAACTACTGCTCATGAAATAATTAAATCGGTCCATCCGCATCCTACTTTTTCGGAAGCAATCATGGAAGCAGCCGCAGCCGCATATGATGAGGGTATTAATGTTTAATCCTCCTTTTGCGCTGTTTCAGTAAGCAACCTTTCGTAACTTTTTTTCATCAATCTTATGTCAGTGTTGTAGGATTTAGGACAATTTGTTTGTATTTTTATATCAATCATTAAGGTTATTAACCTTGCCAGATATCAAAAATATAATAAGTGGTTGTCTTAATGGTAACAGGAGAGACCAGGAACTCCTTTACAGACGGCATTCAGCGAAATTATATGCCGTATGCCTGCAATATTCCGGTAATGATGAAGAGGCAAGGGATATCCTGCAGGAAGGATTCATCAAAATTTTTGCAAATCTCAATCATTACAAGTTTGAAGGTTCTTTTGAAGGATGGATGCGGAGAATAATGGTGAATACCGCTCTTGAGAGATACAGGGGCAAATATAACCTATACCGCGTGGATGATATTGAAGCTCTTCAGGAGTTTGGTGCAGAGCCTGATAGTGAGGATTATGCAGGGCTTGAGGCATCGGATCTCCTTGAGATTATAAGGGAATTGCCTCCTAAATACAGGATGGTCTTTAACCTTTATGCTATTGAAGGATATTCTCATAAGGAGATAAGCAAAATGGTCAATATTTCCGAGGGAACATCCAAATCGAACCTGTCACGGGCTAGAATAATCCTCCAGAGGAGAGTCAGCTCTTATACAGGGATTAAGAAAAAAGTATCCAATGGATAGGCAGGAAGCAAATATAGATTTATTATTTCGTAACGGACTTAAAGATCATGAAGTCCTGCCACCAAATGATGTCTGGAATACATTGCAGCCACTTGTCAACAGACCTGACAGACTTTTAATCATTTTAAGATCAGCTGCCATGATAGCTGTACTTGTTTCTCTTGGATTGCTTATCATGAGATACAGCAGGCAATTACCGGTCAGTTACGGAGATAATATGACCAATACACTTCAGGAATCAGATAATCCTGTTATTAATACAGCTGATTACCAGTATTTTTCTTCCACCAGAAAATCCTCCGATGCAGATTTGATTGCAGATGCATCTTTTCAAGACAATACGAAGCAGCCAATACCTGCTGTTAATGATGGTGTAAAAAGGACAGAAAGGATCATTTTTCAGGGATTATCTGAAATCAGGCCTCCTGTAAATATTTCAGGTCCGGCGAAAAAAGAAGTGCCATCACCCGAAAATAATACAGATTTTTTACTGAATCAATTTGAGAATTCAAATATTTCAGGACCGGTAGGTGATCCCGGACCTAAAACACGCAAATGGACCATTGCAGCACTGGCTTCTCCGGCTTATTATTCCAGGTTCATCTCCGGCAATGAGGGTATCGCTTCAGCCATGACAACAGGGCAACAACCAGCTTTTTCTTATTCCGGTGGTGTAGCAGTATCCTATAAAATAAACAAAAGATTAAGCGTACAGTCCGGTCTCTATTACTCCTCTGTGGGCCAGGATCTTTCAGGAATCTCAACCTATGGAGGTTTTCAGCAGTATGATTATACCAAAGGTGACCCTAATTTTTCAGTAAGAACTGCTAATGGCGTGGTAAAGACACATAATTCGGATGTATTTCTTGTTGATAATATTGCAGCTAACAGAATTCTTACAAGATATACCAACGATGTATTCGATCCTGCAAAAGCCAATCTCACATATCTCAATAATTCTCTCCATCAGAGCTTTGCTTATCTTGAACTACCTTTTGTCCTTAGATACAAACTTGTTGATAAAACATTGGATTTTAATCTGATAGGAGGAGTATCTTCTAATTTCCTGGTTAACAATTCTGTCTACACATCCTATGAGGGACGCAGATATGAAATTGGAGAAACAGAAGGTCTTAATTTAATTTCATTCAGCAGTTCTTTCGGAATGGGTATGGAGTATAATCTTTCAAATAACCTGTCCTTTAATCTCGAACCTACTTTCAGATATTACATTAATCCAGTCAGTTCTGTGGAAGGCATAAAAATACACCCCTATTCATTTGGTGTCTTTTCAGGGATTACATATAAATTCTGATAGTACCTTTTCCCTTTTGTAATTATTCCTCATTTTGACTCTGACAAATTTACTTATAAGGGTTAAAAATATTACCTTTGCACTTTGTTTTTAACTATGCTTTATTATGACTAAACCTTACAGGAGGACACTGCTTGCATCAGTTATCCTGATAAGCGCCGTGATTTTCATGTTTTCCATACTGATTGGGAACAAAGGATTCAGTGCTGCCGGACCGGAACATAATTTAAGTGATACTGTCAGCTCAAATATGCCATACAAGCTGCCCGGGAAAATGACATTCGCCGGAGAAGAAGTCCCCTTGCATAATTTTGATACCTGGGAGAGTCTTGACCGTGAATTATTAACCAGTGCATTCCGTCATTCCTCGACAATCCTGATAGTCAAGAAGGCTAATAGATATTTTCCTGTTATAGAAGAGATTCTTGCAGAAAATAATATCCCTGATGACTTAAAATATATGGTAGCTGCCGAGAGTGAATTTTCTAATGTTATTTCTCCGGCTGGTGCTACAGGTTTCTGGCAGATAATGAAAGCCACAGGGAGAGAAGCCGGAATGGAGATTAATGAGGAGGTGGATGAGAGATATCATCTTGAAAAATCAACTCAGTTCGCTTGCGATTATCTGAAGAAGTCATATGAAAAATATGGTAGCTGGACTCTCGCAGCTGCATCCTATAACGGCGGAAGAAACGGTATTGAAGAACAGATGAGAATACAGAATCAGAACAATTATTATGATCTTCTTCTGAATGAAGAAACTGCCCGTTATATCTTCAGGGTAGTGGCTTACAAACTTGTAATATCTGATCCTTCAGAGTATGGCTTTACCATTAGCAGGGATGAGCTGTATCCTGAACTGGAGTATTTCGAAGTAGAAGTTGATACTACAGTGAGTAATTTTGCTCATTTTGCTGATTATTTCGGTACTAATTACAAATTATTGAAATTACTTAACCCCTGGCTCAGAAAACCTTATCTGACGAACCGTCAGAACAGGAAATACGTTATCAAGATCCCGGCTCACGGGATGAGGAACAACATCGGTAAGCAACTAACATACTGATTGACTGACAGTATAGATAAGATGAGTGAAGAAATCCAGGTTCTGGGAGCCAGGGTCCATAATCTGAAGGATATTGATGTCATTATCCCACGTAACAGACTTGTCGTTATTACCGGCCTTAGCGGAAGCGGGAAATCATCACTGGCTTTCGACACAATATATGCTGAAGGACAACGCAGGTATATGGAAACCTTGTCGTCGTATGCCCGTCAATTTCTCGGTAGTATGGAACGCCCCGATGTCGATAAGATAACAGGGCTGAGCCCGGTGATTTCAATAGAGCAAAAGAGCACGAACAAAAACCCCCGGTCAACAGTCGGAACCATAACTGAGATATATGATTTTCTCAGGTTACTGTATGCCAGGGCAGGAGAGGCCTGGTCTTATGCCTCCGGTGAAAAAATGGTTAAATACACCGATGACCAGATTATTGAGTTGGTAAAGACCCGTTTTGCCGGGAAAAAGGTATTTTTTCTCGCTCCTCTGGTAAAAGGACGTAAAGGGCATTATAAGGAACTTTTTGAGCAACTCAGAAGAAAAGGTTATCTGTCAGTGAGAATTGACGGAGAGATAAGGCAGATCATACCCGGTTTGAAACTTGACCGGTATAAAAATCATTATATAGAACTTGTAATAGATAAATTCATTACCGGAGATGTAAGCGATAAAAGAATGTCTGATTCTGTGAAAACAGCTCTTGATCAGGGAGATAGTATAATGATTGTTCTTGATCTCGAGTCAAATGAACCCAGATACTTTAGTCGTAATCTGATGTGTCCTGTGACGGGTCTGTCTTATAGTGAACCTGCCCCTCATACATTTTCCTTTAACTCACCCCAGGGAGCATGCCCCCATTGTAACGGACTGGGAGAAGTGTCTTCAATAGATGAGAAAAAACTGATACCCGACACGGATCTTAGCATAAGAAAAGGAGGCATAGAGCCACTGGGAAAATACAAAAACACATGGATCTTCTGGCAGATAGAAGCTATTGCAGAAAAAAACGGTTTTACTCTTGATACTCCCATAAAAGAGATACCTCCTGATACTTTTAAAAAAGTACTGTATGGCTCCGATGAGATACTTAAGTTATCAAATACTCCGTTGGGAATGACTTCAAATTATTCCCTCACATTTGAGGGAGTGGTTAACTATGTCGGGAATATGGAGATAGTTAATGGAAAAAGGAACGGAACAAAACTCAGGGATCAGTATATTCAGTATTCTGTTTGTCCCGAGTGTAAGGGTAAAAGGTTGAAAAAAGAAGCTCTCTGGTACAGAATCGATGGCAGGAATATTGGCGAATTGTCACAAATGGATGTGAGAGAATTGCATAATTTCCTTCAGGGTATAGAAGAAAGGATGAGTCCGAGACAACAAAAAATTGCTTCAGAGATATTAAAAGAGATCAGATCAAGACTGGGTTTCCTTCTTGATGTAGGTCTTGATTACCTCTCACTAAACAGAGGTGCCCGGACTCTTTCCGGAGGAGAAAGCCAGAGGATACGGCTGGCTACACAGATAGGGTCTAAACTGGTAAATGTACTTTATATACTGGATGAACCCAGCATCGGCCTTCATCAGAGAGATAACAGACGCCTTATTGAAGCACTAAAAAAACTAAGGGATTCAGGTAATTCAATTATTGTTGTTGAGCACGACAAAGAGATGATGCTGTCGGCTGATCATATCATTGACATGGGGCCCGGTGCAGGTATTCATGGCGGATTGCTAGTAGCTCAGGGAAGCCCCCAAGATATCTTGGAAGCAAATACTCTTACTTCGGCCTACCTTAATAAGACAAAAAAATTCAATATCCCTGAAACCCGAAGAACAGGTAATGGTAAATTTTTGGGTCTTTACGGAGCAACAGGACACAATCTGAAAAATGCAGATCTGATCATACCTCTTGGAACCTTAATCTGTGTTACAGGTGTTTCGGGTAGTGGAAAATCATCTCTCATTAACCAGACTCTTCATCCTGTTTTAGCCAGGCGTTTTCATAATTCCGGAAAACAGTATCTTCCTTTCAGAGAGATAAGCGGAATTGAGAATGTAGATAAGGTAATAGAAATTGATCAGTCTCCCATAGGTCGTACCCCTAGGTCAAATCCCGCAACTTATACAGGTGTTTTTACAGATATCAGGAAACTTTTTGAACAGACGACTGAGGCAAAGATCCGGGGTTTCAGCGCAGGCAGGTTCTCTTTCAATGTAAAAGGAGGTCGTTGTGAAGGGTGTCAGGGAGCCGGTGTTAAAACTATTGAGATGAATTTTCTTCCCGATGTATTTGTCACATGCACTGAATGTAACGGGAAAAGATATAACCGCGAAACACTTGAGGTGAAATTTAAAGGACAGTCTGTCAGTGATGTATTGGATATGACGGTGAATATGTCTGTTGATTTCTTTGAGAATATCCCTTCTATATATCATAAAATAAAAACAATGAAAGATGTGGGTTTAGGGTATATCAGACTGGGTCAGCAATCAACCACACTTTCCGGTGGAGAGGCTCAGAGAGTGAAACTGGCGACAGAACTCGCCAGACGGGATACCGGAAAGACACTCTATATACTCGATGAACCGACTACAGGCCTTCATTTTGAAGATGTCAGGGTATTGCTTGAAGTGTTGAATAAACTGGTAGACAGAGGAAACACAGTGATAGTGATTGAACATAACATGGATGTCATTAAAATGGCCGATTATGTTGTTGACCTTGGAAAAGAGGGAGGCATGAAGGGTGGTGAAGTTATTTTTTCAGGTACACCCGAAGAACTGGCTCTTTGCAACAATAGCTATACCGGATTATTTCTAAGATCAGAATTGCCGGCATTGGAAAATAAGTATATTTGATTTTTAATTTTTTATAACATGGGTAAACACGATAAACCAGCGGATCTAATAAAAGATGCATTTAAGGAGAAAACATGGCATGAAATTCATACAACCGAATCCTGGAGAGTATTCAAAATCATTTCAGAACTTGTGGAAGGTTTTGAAAAACTGGCACGTATAGGTCCCTGTGTCTCAATATTCGGTTCGGCAAGAACACATCATAATAATAAATATTATCGCCTGGCAGAGGATATAGCTTTAAAGCTTACACAAAAAGGTTATGGGGTTATCACAGGAGGAGGACCCGGAATAATGGAAGCTGCAAATAAAGGTGCAAAAAAAGGAAAAGGAAAATCAGTAGGCATAAATATTGATCTCCCTTTTGAACAAAGCCACAATGGTTATATTGATGCAGATAAACTGATAACCTTCGATCATTTCTTCGTCAGAAAGGTAATGTTTATGAAATATGCACAGGGATTCATTGTATTACCAGGCGGATTTGGAACATTTGATGAACTCTTTGAAGCTATTACCCTGATCCAGACCAAGAAAATAGGAAAATTCCCTATTGTACTTGTCGGAGTGAAATATTGGAAGGGACTTGTTGATTGGATCAGGGAAGAGATGTTGGCCTCCGGACGAAATATATCTCCGGAAGATATGAATCTTTTTACTTTAGTTGATACTTCAGATGAGGCTGTTGATGTGATCGTCAAATTCTACTCAAGATATCTGCTGAGTCCGAATTTCTGATTACCCTGCTATTTTTTTCTTAGACGGTCCAGCTCCCTTTCGGAGTCCTTTTTCTTTATTGACTGACGCTTGTCATATTCTTTTTTGCCCTTTGATACAGCTATCTCAGCCTTGGCAAGGCCACGATCATTGAGAAATACTTTTGTAACAATTATTGTCAGGCCTGATTCTTTAATTTTTCTTTCAATTTTTCTCAGTTCCCGCTTTGTTAGTAGCATCTTGCGTTCCCGCAAAGGATCATGATTATTAAGGTTCCCCCACCAGTATTCAGCAATGTGCATACCCTTTAAGAATAGCTCTCCTTCCCTGAAAAAACAATAGGAATCAGCAAGAGCAGCCTTTCCAAGGCGTATTGATTTTATTTCGGTGCCAGTCAGCTGAATACCTGCAATATACTTATCAAGGAACTCGTAATCATAAGAGGCCTTTTTATTCTTTATTACTATATTTCCAGTCTTGCTTTTCAAAAGTTTGGCAAAAATCATAAATATTAGTGGCAAAAATAGGTAAATTTACGCTAATTAGCCTGTAATCTCATTACCTTATTATATGTTAACGGAGGATGATATCAAATATGATATGCTTGTAGTGACGGGACCTACGGCATCAGGGAAGACATCTCTTGCTGTTGCTCTTGCAGGCCGGCTCAATGGAGAGATAATCAGTGCCGATTCACGTCAGGTGTACAGAGGCATGGATATTGGAACAGGGAAAGATTTCCATGAATATATCACACCTGAAAGGCATATCAGGTATCATCTGATAGATATAGTTGATCCGGGTTATAAATATAATCTGTTTGAATATCAGAGAGATTTCATTGCAACCTTCAAAATGCTGAAAAAGGCAAATATATTTCCTGTTGTGTGCGGTGGCTCAGGTATGTATCTTGACAGTGTGGTAAGAGCTTATGAGATTATGGAAGTGCAGCCAGACATTGGATTGAGAGCACAGCTTGAAAAGAAATCCATGGAAGAGTTGATAAAAATATTGAAGACATATAAAAATTTGCATAATTCAACTGATATTGATACAAAAAAACGGGTTATCAGAGCCATTGAAATAGAACAGTCCAGACGGTTAAAAACACGAAAAATGTCGAGGATGCCTGTACTTAAACCTCTTGTTGTAGGTATCATGACAGACCGTGAAGAGAGGAGGAGAAGGATCAGTGAACGACTCAAAAGAAGGCTGGCGTCGGGAATGATAGATGAGGTAAAAGGATTACTGGATAAGGGTGTACCGGAAGAAATTCTTCTTTACTATGGACTTGAATATAAATATATAACACTGTATCTCACCGGCAAAATGGAATATAATGAAATGAAAAGATCTCTTGAGATTGCAATACATCAGTTTGCAAAGAGACAGATGACATGGTTCAGGGGTATGGGAAAAAAAGGGATTGTTATTCATTGGATAGAAGAAAAAATCCCTAAGGAACAAAAAGTAAAAACAGTTATTGAATTACTGGCACAATGATATTATTCAGGAAAGAACGGATACAAGGACAGGTTCTCCTGTCCGGCTCCATGTCCGTTTAAAAGCTATGATTTTATATAGACATCCCTTAGAGTTAACAATTTCCTGCACGTCTGTAAACGTTTAGCTCTTACATATCTTTATTATTGTTTGTACAATTTCTGAAAAATCATGTTCCTGTCATATATGTTTCGAGCCATTCAAAAAACTCTCTTTGCCATATTACTGAATTCTGAGGTTTTAATACCCAGTGAGACTCATCTTCAAAAAACAATAACCTGCTTGGAACATTATTAAGCTGTGCCGCAGTGAATGCTTCCAGACTTTGCGTGTATGGGATTCTGAAATCATTGGCTCCCGTTATAATAAGTATTGGAGTATCCCAACTACCAACATTAAGATGAGGTGAGAACCTGTAGCTTTCCGGAAGATCCCAGTACGGTCCTCCATAATCCCAGTCGGGAAAGAACAGTTCTTCTGTAGCACCATATTCACTGATGAAGTTGAATACACCGCAGTGAGAGATGAAAGCCTGAAACCTTCCGCCATGAATACCTGCAAGATAAAACACTGAATAACCTCCGTAACTTGCGCCAACAGCTCCTACTTTTTCTGTATCAACATAAGGTTCTTTCATCATAACATCTGTGGCATCCAGATAATCCTGCATATTTTTCCCTCCATAATCCCTGGATATCTGTTCTTTCCATTCCTGCCCGAATCCTGCTACACCCCTTCTGTTCGGAGCATAGACAATATATCCTTTTGCTGCCATCATCTGAAAATTCCAGCGGTAAGACCAGAATGGCCCCAGGGTGCTCTGTGGACCTCCGTTACAAAACAGAAGTGCCGGATATTTTTTTGACGGGTCAAAATCAGGAGGATAGACGACCCACATCTGAAGATCCTGTCCATCTCTTGTCTTTATATATTTTTCTTCAAATTGGCCCATCCTGATTGATTCATAGATATTTTCATTAATCCCGCTTATCTGCTTTATCTCTCCGGTACTGATATCTACAGAGGCAATTTCCGGAGCCATGGCGAATGACATAATGTTGACAGCCATTTTTCCTGATTCCAGTTCAAAGGAGTTAATCTCATGATTCCCCTCAGTTACCTTATCTACTCCTTTCCCGTTGATACTCGTTTTAAAGATCTGTGATGTGCCCAGATATGCACAGGTGAAATAGAGATTCTCATTATCAAACCACTTAATATTACCTGTATCAAACTGCCATCCTCTGGTTATCCAGTTACGTTTGCCGGTTTTAATGTCGTAAACGAAAAGTCTGTTAAGGTCTGATTCATAACCGTCTCTTTCCATACTCTGGTACGCAATCTTTGTGCCATCGGGGGAGAAAACGGGACTTCGGTCATATCCTTTGTTCCCTTCACTTATATTTACTTCGTTGCCAGTGCTTACATCGAAAAGAAATATGTCAGAATTGGTACTCCTGGCATAGTCCCTCCCGCTCAATCTCTTTGTTGTGTAGGCAATATGTCTGCCATCAGGGCTCCATGTTATTTCTCCTTCATCAAAGAAAGGAGCAAGAGGTGATTCGAACCTTTGACCTTCCATTATATCCTTTATATTGGTTACACTTTCCCCATTGAAATTGCCGGTAAAAATATGACTGTAGGAATAATCGCTCCAGGAATCCCAGTGTCTGTACATTAAATCGTTTATTATCCTTACCCGGGCATTTGGAAGCTTATGTTTTTCATTGGCAGTTTGTTCAAGCTTAACTCTCCGTGTGAAACAGATCTTATCTCCGGAAGGAGCTATTTTGTAGCTTTCGAAGTCATCCAGACCTTCCACCCAGTTGATGACTGATCCATCAGGATTCATCAGAACCAGTTTCCCTTCATTGTCGACAAAAGCTATTGCTTTGCCATTATTTATCCATTGAGGAGAACTGCCTCCCGCACTTGTCAGTTGTACGGGTTCACCTCCTGAAAGGGCGATACTGAAAATATTTGTTGTAGAGGTTTCCGTATCAAGGTTTGTTGAAGTAACGGTATAAAGAAGAGTAGAACCATCCGGAGAAAGAGTTATGCTTCCTAATCTGTCAAATTTCCATAATACTTCCGGAGTCATAAGACCATCAGCTTTTTCCTTTTCAGTGAGCTGGTTCAAAGAATGTGGTACTGTTATTTCTTGTGTTGATTTATTTTCATTACATGATACAACCAGCACGGCAAGAATCATAATTGCCTGAACAGTAAATAGTTTCATGATTTCCAGGATTATTGATTTTTAAGAGCTTCCTGCACTTTGATTTTAAGTTCTTCGTATAATTCAGGATTGTCTTTCAGTATTTGTTTCACTGCATCGCGACCTTGTCCTATTTTTGTTTCACCATAACTGAACCACGATCCGCTCTTTTTTATTATATTAAAATCAGTGCCAAGATCAATTATCTCTCCGAGTTGAGAGATCCCTTCACCGTAGAGGATGTCAAAGTCGGCTTTTTTGAAAGGTGGAGCCAGTTTATTCTTTACAATCTTCACCCGTGTACGGTTTCCTATGACTTCATCTCCTTCTTTTATCTGGTTTGTTCTCCTGATATCAAGTCTGACAGAAGAATAAAATTTCAGAGCATTTCCTCCTGTTGTTGTTTCCGGATTACCGAACATAATGCCGATCTTTTCTCTCAGCTGATTGATAAAAACGCATGAAGTATTTGTTCTGCTGATGTTTGCAGTCAGTTTTCTTAGGGCCTGTGACATTAATCTTGCCTGGAGTCCCATCTTTGAATCACCCATTTCACCTTCAATCTCTGCTTTTGGTGTCAGTGCTGCAACTGAATCAATTACAATGATGTCGAGAGCTCCTGACCGTATAAGGTTGTCTGTTATCTCAAGAGCCTGTTCTCCGTTATCCGGTTGTGAAATAAGAAGGTTCTCAACATCAACGCCCAGTTTCTGGGCATAATGTCTGTCAAAGGTGTGCTCGGCATCTATTATGGCGGCAATACCACCAGTTTTCTGGGCTTCAGCTATGGCATGTATGGCCAGGGTTGTCTTGCCTGAAGCCTCCGGGCCATATATTTCTATAACACGTCCCCGGGGCAGCCCGCCTATACCCAGTGCCGCATCAAGACTAAGAGATCCTGTAGATATTACCTGTATGTTTTCGATTGCATGATCGCCAAGTTTCATAATAGTACCCTTCCCAAAATCTTTTTCAATTTTACCAAGGGTTACTTCAAGAGCTTTTAGTTTCTCCTGGTTGATAGTCGCTTTTTCTTTGCTCATATTATTGGTGTTATTTGTATAATCTGAATATCTGGTCGGAATGGTTCTTTGTTTCTACTTTGGAAATGATTTTTTCTATAGTCCCTTCTTCATCAATAATGAATGTAGTCCGGACTGTGCCCATAAATGTTTTACCGTAAAGGCTCTTCTGTCTCCAGACTCCATAATCATCAAGTATTTTTTTTGAGGTATCAGCAATAAGGGGAAAAGGCAGGGAATGTTTTTCAGCAAAGCTTTTATGTGATTTTTCCGTATCCATACTGACACCTACTACGGCAAAGCCCTCTTTTAATAAAGTATCATGATTATCACGAAGGTTACAGGCTTCACTGGTACACCCCGGAGTGTTGTCCTTAGGATAGAAAAAAAGAACAAGCTTTTTCCCTTTATAATCACTAAGTCTGATAAGCTGTCCGTTTTGATCTCTGCCTTCAAATGGAGGAGCTTTCATCCCTTCTTTTAATTGATTCATAGATTGTATAATTTTGTAATAAAGGGTAAATTTACGAAGTTTGAGCAGTATTCTGAACAAAAAGTTTTTTTTCTTTTTAACAGTTTATACGCTTGAAATTAAGTAATAATGTGTTATTAAAAAATGTAATCCGGATAATAGTGAGAGAATGTGCTGGCTCGGGTCTGATGATCAGGTTATATTTAATATGTTTTTTGTTCCTCGTGAATCTCTGTATTTATGAGAATAATGTTTTTTCGCAGGAGGTCCGGCCGAAACCTGTGAGGCAAATGTCACTGGAAGCATTTTCGAAGGGTGATTATGCTCAGGCACTGGAGGGTTTCAATGAATTACTTGTTTTATATCCCGGTGACCCGCTGTATAAATACTATGCTGCAGTTTCTCTTGTCAGACTTGAAAGAGATACTGAAAGGGCTGTAATGCTCCTTGATGAAGCCCTCCGGAGCACTTATGCCATCAGAGAAATACCTTCCGATGCATTATTCTGGCTGGGCAGGGCACAACAATTATCCGGCCGTTATACGGATGCTGTTTCGTCTTACGATAAATTCTCAGAGACAGCAGGAAGGAAAACGGCAAGGAAACTGGGAGTTCAAAAATATATTAAAGAGAGTAAAGAAGGTATTGGTAAGACAACTCATGCAGGAGAAACAAAGGAATTGCCGGCACAGAATTATGATCATGAAAGCAGATACCTACCTGAGAGGATACCAGAAAACAGCACTGCGGAAGGCAATTCTGACCTGCTTGTCAGAGAAAGAGAATGTCTTCCCGGAGAGTGTGACAGTATTCTTACTGAAGCCCTTATTTATCAGGCTAAAGCAGATTCAGTACTGAGGCTTGCAGATGAAATCAGAAATAATCCGGATTCAACACAGATCTTATCTGAGACTGAACTGACTGAAAAGCTGACAAAGAATGAGGCTGTAGCTGACAGCTTGCAGAAACAGGCCGATATCAGATATGGCAAAGCTCATTTGGCAATTGAAGAACTTAATAATATACAGAAAGAAAACGGGAACGATGTAACTCTGAAAATCACAGAACCTGAACCCTCAGAAAAGCTTATAAAGGATGTGGAGCTGACTGAAAAGGGAGAACAGTTGAAAAATGAAAAGACAGAGCTCTATCAAAGCTTCAAACTTATTGAAAATCCCGTGTACGATCTTAATGAAAAGATAGTTATCAATCCGGACATACCTGATGGTCTGATATACAGGATTCAGTTGGGTGTCTTTCGTAATGAGGTGACCCCTCCCTTTTTCAAAGGGATAACCCCTGTATATGGTTTTAAACAGGAAGGAGCAGACCTGACGGGTTATTATGCAGGTGTTTTCAGACGAAAAGATGATGCCGGAAAAGCACTCCTTCAGGTCAGGCAGAAAGGATTCAGAGATGCTTTCATTGTCGCTTTCTCAGATGGTAAAGTCATCTCAGCTGACAGAGCAGCTGTTTTGGAGGACGATTGGGGTAAAAAACCCTTTTCCATCAATGATGTCCCGATTGAAGGAACATCACTGGATACTTTGCCTCCGACTTTGTCGTTCAGAGTAGAGATAATGAGGTCACCTAAGCCTGTCGATGAAGAAATGAAGGAAGGATTTGAGAAGATATCGACAGGAAGGGGACTTGATATTTGGCAACTAAATGACGGGACAGTTGTTTATTTAATCGGTAATTTCATTACTTTTGAAAGCGCTGAAGAATATGCAAGTCTTCTGTCCAGAAACGGATATGAAGATGCTAAGGTGGGTGCATGGCTGGGGAAAAAGGAAGTGCCCTTAGAAACAGCCAGACAATTATTTGAGAGACTGGAATGAAACTTACATGAGCAGAAACTCACAAAAGGAAATGATTATTTAATCCATGTAAGTTCCATGCGGCCAATAAAATAATAATTAAATATACGTGTGAAAGAAAAGGCAATACGCAGAAAGAAAAATATAAAGACCGGTGATAAGGTCAGTTTACTGGTTCTTTACAATGATAACTTCAATACATTTGATCATGTCATCAAAGCTCTTGTTGAGGTTTGCGGACATGATTACATACAGGCAGAACAATGTGCCCTGATTGTCCATTACAGAGGAAGTTATGAGATTAAATCAGGCACATCTGAAATACTGGCAGCTATGAGCAGGTCGCTAAATGCCCGTGGTCTGAATTCATTAGTTGTCATCTGATATAATACCCGATCATATCCCTTATTGCCTGCCGGCATACCTGACAAAATCCTTCAGGTGTGTTCATGTTCATGGTACACTCAATAGCCGGACGATAAATACCCTTTGCAGAATATCCTCCACCTTCAAATAACCCTGTTGTGTGTATGTATGTTTCTTCAGAAGGTGTTGGCAGAGGTGTGTCTTCCGGTATCATCATCTTCCATTTACTCTCAAAACTGACAAGAGTTGTGATATTTGGTTCCCATGGTTCTACATCAAGCGGGTAATAATCTTCATAAGCAACATCTTTGGAGTAGTATTCATCAGCCAGCCCGGCAAAAGCATGGCCTAATTCATGTAAAAAGAGATATTCAGCCAGCCTGTTGTCGGAAGTTGTTCCGCTGTAATAATTATATACACCACCACCTCCGTATCGCGGACTGTTGATAAGTATTATAATATTATCATGTGGAACTGTGGCAGCATAATCATTCACTGCTTTGATATCATTAGTCGTAAGATACCGGTCCACATCGAAGGTGTAAAAGGATGAGTTAAGAGCTGTATTTACATATATGTTCTCCCCGGGAACATCAGTCCCTGATTCTTCTGAAACAGCTTCCACCGCCCGTATATTAAATTTATCCTTATACTCATTATAAGGGGCTTCCTTAAATAATATATCAGCCAGCCTCCCGGCATCTTTTCTGAATTTTCCCATTTCCTCCAAGGTATATCCTTCTGCTATTACAACCAGATCGACACAGACAGCAGGATCGCCTGAAATAACTATGTCAGTGACTTTTGCGTCAACAGTTTTTTCCTTTCTTATGAAATAGTTTTCAGGATCAATATATGTTTCATACAAAACGGTAAATGATCCGTTCCTCTCTCTTATGGACAGTACAAATTTTATTTTGTTCTTTGGGAAAGGCATAGTAGCAACTTCATAGAAACTCTTTTCTGTTTTCCTGGCCTCGGGAGTTGATTGCCACTCCTGAAAAAGAGTGCAAAAGCCACGGGAATATATCAGAGTGTTATCAGAAGCATCATATACATCATATTTGAAGTTCCCGTAATCAAAAGGTGGAATAAGCTGGGTTCTGGATCCTGCAAAAAAAGGTTCTTCTTTCATTTCAAGAGGATAGACAACAGTTTTACCGTAGTCTCCCGCAAGCATAAAATCAAAACGGAGAACCTTATCAGTAAAATAATTATCATAATCTATCCGGGCATGTGCTCCGTTGCAAAGGAGCAACAGAAGGATGATATACACTATTCTCATGATGCAAAGTATTATTATATTAGTAAAGCTAAAAATAATAGGTGATTTGCAGATTAATAATTTACCTAAATTTGCCAAAAAAAAATAAATTACCATGGCTGACAGGAATACAAGAATCAGTGACTTTGTCTGGAAAAATCTTAATGAAAAGCAGGTCACGGCCCGAAAGGATGTTTTTTGGGAATCATTGCATGATGCCGGGACAGAGATATGGCTTGATACAGGTGATATAGAGGAAGCTGAGGCTAACTGGACGGCAGAGATGAGTGCTCTGACTACAAATAATACTCTGCTTAACAATGAGATACAGAAAGGGATCTATGATGTTTTTATTTCTGAAGCCAGGAGTCTCGTCAGGGACCTGTCACCGGAAGAACGTGTGAGAGAACTGGCTTTCATTGTCAATGCCCGGCATGGTCTCCGGCTGGCTTTAAAATTCGGAGGAATGGTAAGTGTCGATCTGCATACTTCAACTGCCCGTGATATTATGGGTATTGAATATTATGGAAAACGTTTACATGAGATCTGTCCTGATCAGTTCATTATTAAAGTGCCATTTACTGCTGAAGGGTTAATAGGAGCAAGACGCCTCAAAGAATCAGGTATCAGAGTTAATTTCACTCTTGATTTCAGTGCCAGACAGAATATTCTGGTTACACTTGTTTCAAGACCTGATTACCTGAATGTTTTTCTGGGAAGGATTGGAGCATTTATCAGGGACAATAAGCTGGGTGCCGGCACAGGAGCCGGAGAAATGGCGGTTATTGCATCCCAGAACTGGGTTACTGCATTTTCTTCAAAAAATCCCTGGCAGACAAAGCTGATAGGTGCCAGCCTGAGGCATGAAGAGCAGATTAACCTGCTGGCAGGTACAGATGTTTTGACAATACCTCCTACTATAGCAGCAGCAGCAAAGAAGTCCTTATCAGGAGAATTCGTTTCGAGAATGCATGAAAACTATGAAGTGAGTCTCTATGAATCGGCAAAAGCCGCGCATATCGAAAAGTTCTGGAAAGTGGATGATTGTGTTCTCAATCTGGCAGAAAGACTTGCTTCAAAGATACCTTCAACAGGTATTGAACTAATTCATATTGCTCATGAGGAAGGCTGTGGAGATATGTTTCCCTTATTAAGCAAAGAAGAAAAAAATTATCTCAGAACAGATGGTAAAATACCTGTGTATTCAAGATGGGAGAACAGTATAAAAGAAGGAAAAACGGCAGCCGACAGCCTCCTTACGCTGGCAGGTCTGGAGTCTTTTGCCATAGATCAGGCTATGCTGGATGAAAGGATAAGGAGCCTGATATCTATTTAGCAGATTTTCTCTGCCTTGCAATTTCATATATGAGTATTCCGGCAGCTACGGATACATTAAGAGAGCTGATAGTTCCTACCGTAGGGATATTTACAAGATGATCTGCAATGCTGGTCAATTCGCGGCTGATTCCTTTATCTTCAGATCCGAGAATAAGTGCTAAAGGGCCTGTCATGTCAGTGGCTGATATTTCCTGTCCGCTATTTTCTGCTGAACAGATAACTTTTAATCCTGATTTTCTTAGATATTCAACTGTTCTGACAACAGACCTTTCCCTGCAAACAGGGAGAGTATGCAGGGCTCCGGCAGATGTTTTTATTGCATCAGCCGTTATCCTAGCTGATCCTTTTTCAGGTATCACCAGAGCATGAACTCCCAGCGATTCGGCAGTACGGGAAATAGCCCCGAAATTTCTTACATCGGATATTCCATCAAGAACAATTATAAGAGGGTCTTCACCTCTCTCATAAATCATTGGAAGCAGATTCGAAAGATTCTGATATTCAATAGATGACAGCCAGGCAAGTACTCCCTGGTGGTTCTTTCTAGTGACCAGCTCTATCCTTTCTACAGGTACGATCTGATATACAATATTATGTGTTCGTACCAGAGCCATAAGCTCACGGTATAGTGATCCCTGCAAACCTTGTCTGATAAGCAGACGGTCAAGCTGTTTGCCAGCTTTAATAGCTTCGATCACCGGCCTCAGACCAAAAATACAATCGGATTCTTTTTGCATCAGGTTTATATATCTGCAGGGTTATCAAGCCGGAAGACAATTCCTCTTTTCCAGCTGGCTATAGCCTGTGCCCAGTAGGTGATCAGGCTTTCATTTCTGCTCAGATAATAATCATTATCTGAAAAAACACTGTCTTTCTTTCTGAAAGTGAAATATAAATACTCGTCGCTTACAGTGTATCTGTTGCCCCACCTTGACTTGATGACTGGTTTACGGTAACCCCAGTCTTCTCCGTCAGTGGTCTTATAGACCTTGTCGGGAGGGCCGTAAATAATGTAAATCATACCCCTTTCAGTACGCCAGCCATCTTTGTAGGATGTGAAATAACGATTTGCATATAATACTCTTGTATAATATATCCTTATCAGTTCACGTGATCTTTCAATATTACCTCCACATCCGATCCAGAATTCATCAAGAGCCAGTTTATGCTTTGGTGCATTAAAGAGTGAATCAAGTTCGGCAGGATCAGTAAGATATGCAAGAGGCTCAATCATTATTTCAGGTGTATTCATTTCCGGAAATACAGGCCCCAGATTTAAGAGAGTGTATCCTTCCGTTGTTTCTCTCCCTGTACTTATCTGGTAAATACCTTCATTCGGGAAATTCAGGGGAAGAGTATCAGAGTAGGGAAGAGGTACTATCGTATCCGGCCCATAATCAATAGTCCGTTCCGGAACAATCATTGACGGAGGATCAGGGATTTCGGTAAACCTTCTGTAATATGACACGTAAATTGAATCAGGAGGATGCGTCAGATGTATGAGATTAACAAATTCATCAGGTTTTAATACAGTATTAAAAACCTGTTTGCCGGAAAAATAATCCAATACCCTGAAATTATAACGGTTATCATAAGAAAAAGTGTTGAAAGGTATAAATGTCTGGACTACGTCATTCCGCAACCTGTCAACAATCTTTACCTCAGCTGTGTATTCCATTCCAGGACTTACTTTTAGTGCTATGTTATAGACATATTCTGCTCTGTCTCCTTCTTTTGGTATACTGAGGTTATAAAAGGCAGTATCTGCCAGAATCCTTCTTCCGGTAATATTATACAGTTTTACTGTGATGAGCATCTCTGCCAGCGGTTTTCCCTGAGGATTCGCTTCAGAAAAGAATAGCTGGTCGGAAGGAAACATGACAGACAGATCCGTTACATCATCAGACCGGTTGGAGATATTGTACTGCGGATTAAAGAGATTCTTTGTCGGATTATAAAGATATGATAAGTCCTTAGGATCAAAGGTGACACGTGAGGTTGAACAGGATACAAAAAACAGAAAGATGATAATCATCCCTGGTAAAAAACCGGTTCGGAGGTCCATGCTCTTATAGTCTTTATTGACTGCCATTTATATCTTATTTATCCCTTCTGTCATTTTTTTCCCATTCAATTCTTACCCTGCACAGATCTTTGTTATCGTTGGCTCTGATTAATGAATGGTTAAAGATAGCTGTTTTGCCATTGTTTTCCTCAGATGTCTTTATTACTATTTCGTCTCCAAAAACAGATTCTGCAAGATAATTTATTTCTACGGAAGTTGGAAGATGCCTGATAACGAAATTCAGATCATAGGTATTGTATACCCATTTGAGGTAATTGACATTATTGGTATGCAGATTGACATCAAGATCCCCTATTGCTACTTTAAAAGAAGGGGATGTACGACCGTCGTGGGGGAGATCAGGCAGTTTGTCAGCGCTTCTTATAAATTTATTATCAAATTGATTGGTGAAATGATAGCCTTCAGAAATATTGTAAGGCCTTCTTATCTTCTTTGTTGTATGGTCAATGATTAGCCATGATGATGAGGCCATTGCAATAATTTCACCGTTGGGGAAGCGGATATCATAGTTTCTCATTGCAAAGAGTTTGTCTGTACCGGCCGGCCATGTTGTCAGACCTATGGTATCTCCGGGAGAAGGGAAAGAGTTTATTGAAGCATACATTCTGGATAGAACCCATAAATTATTGTTTTTCATCATATCATCTCTTCCATAACCGAGCCTGATAGCATGTTCAGCAGCTATATCCTGCATGTAGTCAAATAATGAATAAAAAACGGCCTTCCCGTCAGGACCTGTTTCATAAACATGAACCCTGTATTGTTTCTCATATTTGTGAATGGAGATATTCATATCTTATTTTGTAAATAAACTTCCACATCCTGAGTATATTGTTCCCATTTCAGCATTTCTTCATAATGACGTTGTTCAAGCTTCCGGTATCTCTCATAGATAAGATCCGTATTCCTTTCAGTATTACCTTCAGTACTTAAAATTCTATTCAGTTCCAACATTTCTTTTTCCATTCTTTCTATTTCATGCTCAGAGTTCTCGACTCTTTTTCTGAGTTTTCTCAGATTGCGTTCATAGTCTTTCTTCTCCAGGTATTTTTGTTTATTGGATGATATATTTTCCTTATTATCAGGATTTGTATTTTTAATGGTTTTGTCTTTTCTCTCAATTTCTCTCAGATTGCTCATATCTTTTTTTCTCAGGAAATCGTATATTCCTCCAAGATGTTCTTTTAATGAATTATTCCGGAACTCAAAAACCTTACTGGTTATACCGTCAAGGAAGTCACGATCATGTGATACTACAATCAATGTTCCGTCATATTTCAGCAGAGCTTGTTTTAAAATATCTTTAGACCTTATGTCAAGATGGTTTGTAGGTTCATCAAGAAGCAGGAGGTTATAAGGCTCAAGGAGTAATTTGATCAGTGCAAGACGTGATCTTTCACCACCTGAGAGAACTTTTACTTTTTTATCTATATCATCACCCTTAAAAAGGAAGGAGGCCAGCATATCTCTTATACGGGACCTTATTTCTCCTTTAGCTATATAGTCTATGGTATCAAAAACAGTAAGGTCTTCATTAAGCAATTCATCCTGGTTTTGTGCAAAATAACCAATCCTGACATTATGTCCCTTAGTGATGTGTCCTTCATGGTCAAGTTCTCCTGCAATAATTTTTACAAAAGTGGTTTTGCCCTCACCGTTTCTTCCCACAAAGGCAACTTTTTCACCTCTGATCAGTTTAAAATCAACATCCTTTAATACTTGTAACGAACCGTAAGTCTTTGACAATCCTTCTGTCTCAATTACTGTAGTACCTGATCTTGGTGCAGGAGGGAATTTCAGGTTTATTGAACTGATATCTTCTTCGTCAATTTCTATTCTCTCAACCCGGTTCAGCATTTTGATCTTTGATTGTACCTGGACGGCTTTTGTGGCTTTATATCTGAAACGCTCAATGAATTTCTCTGTGTCACCTATCATTTTTTGCTGATTTCTGAAAGCAGCTGTCTGTTGTTCCCTTCTCTCTTTCCGTAATATCACAAATTCAGACCAAGAGACCTTGTAATCATATATTTTCCCGAGGGATATTTCTATTGTCCTGGTAGTTATATTGTTAAGGAAAGCTCTGTCATGTGATACAAGGACAAGCGCTCCGTTGTAAGAAGCAAGGTAATCTTCCAGCCATTGGATTGATTCAATGTCCAGATGGTTTGTTGGTTCGTCCAGAAGAAAAACAGAAGGCTTTTTGAGGAGGATCTTTGCCAGTTCAATCCTCATTCGCCATCCTCCGCTAAGCTCACCGGTCAGTCTTTCAAAATCACTTCTTTTAAAACCAAGACCCAGGAGAGTGCGTTCAGCTTCTGCAAGATAATTATTGCCTCCCAGAATACTGTATCTTTCCTCAATGAAAGCCAGATGATCGCAGAGCCTTAGATAATCTTCAGATTCATAATCTTCTCTTTCTGTAATTTCTTTTCTGCATCTCTCAATTTCTTCAGATAATTCTGTTATTTCCCGGAAACCAGAAACGACCTCATTAATAATTGTTGTGGAGTCCTTTATTCTCATTTGCTGAGGCAGGTAACCGATAGTTATATCTTTCGGCATATCAACCAGACCCGAAGAGGGCAGTTGAAGACCTGCTATGATCCTAAGGAGAGTGGACTTGCCTGAACCGTTTTTTCCTGCCAGACCAATACGGTCCTGATCATTGATAAGAAATGAGATGTTTGTAAGCAGATCAAAGCTGCCGAAAGAAACACAAATATCCTGAAGCGAAATCATCCTGAATAAAATTCATGCAAAGATAAGAAAAGTAAGTAAGGCTTCTTCTGCCCGGATAAATCAATATGATATATCTTTGCAAAGGATAAGTTTGAAGAATAAGGAATACAGATATGGTAATGAGTATTAAAATGAGAAAAAATAGGTTTTTACTGAAGTTGCCCGGGATAATACTAATAGTAATATTTTCAGTAGTATCCTGTAAGAAAGACAGCGAAGAGGAAAAGGCTTATGATTATTTTGTGTCCGGACAGTTGGCTTTTTCATTACCTGCTTCATCTATATCTGCAGTTATTGATAACCTTGATGACCAGTATCCCGGGCTCAACGATATAAAGCCCTATATGACCTCGGGGATCAAGGTTTACAAAATAGTTTATAATACAATTGTTTATGGTAATCCGGTGCAAGTATCCGGACTGATATCTATTCCTGATACGGAGGGGGCATATCCTGTATTGAGTTTTCAGCACGGTACTATAACGGAAAATGTTTATTCTCCAAGTGAATTTCCCTTAGCGTTGGATAATCAGTTGGTTGAGTTTATTGCTTCAATGGGTTTTGTTGTCCTTATCCCCGATTACCCGGGTTTCGGTGAATCAGCTGATATACCACATCCTTACCTTGTGAAAGAACCAACAGTTCAGTCGGTAATTGATTTTTTAAGAACCGCTGAAGAGATCTTTCCTTCTGAGTATCCCGGAACGGAAATAGAAAACGAGTACTATCTGTTGGGTTATTCACAGGGTGGTTGGGCAACTATGGCCACTCACAGAAAAATGGAACTTGATTTTGCCGGTGAGTTTAATTTATCCGGCAGTGTATGTGGTGCCGGTCCATATAATATTTATGATCTTCTTGCAGAAATACTGGAGTTGCAAGAGTATCCGATGCCATCCTATATTGGTTATATATTAAATTCTTACTCATTTTATGATCAGTTTTCCAATCCGTTAACGGATATCCTTAAAGAGCCTTATGCTTCCGATCTTGTTTCCTTGTATGACGGAAGTATGAGTCTCGGAGAGATTAACAATCATCTGACAACAAATATCTCAGATTTATTTAATTCTGATTTTCTTGCTGCTTATGCCAGCTCGGATGACTATTCCTCTGTAAGAGGAGCTATGGTCAATAACAGTATCCCTGCCTGGAATACTGCAGTGCCTTTGTCCCTTGGACATGGTGATGCTGATTCGGACGTATATGTATCGGCAACTGAAAATATGTATAACGCTATGATAAATGCAGGTACTTCTCCGGCTACCTGCAGTAAGGTTATATACAGTGGTCTTGATCACAGGGAAGCCATAGTGCCGTGTATTAGGGATGGGCTTCTGTTTATTCTTGATTTAAGAGACTGAAAGGTGCCGGATCATTCATAATTTAATCAGTGATATTGTGGCAAGAAAGAGGGTAAAACCTTTACTGGAGAAAATCCGGATAACCGACATAGGTGCTGAAGGTAAGGCATTGGCCAGAGTTGACAATCAGGTGATCTTTGTTCCGATGTTGGTACCAGGTGATATTGTCGATATACAGGTAACGAAGAAGCATAAAAAGTATATGGAAGGCAGGGCTGTCCGTTTTCATGAGCTCTCATCCGACCGTATTAAGCCGGTATGCCGGCATTTTGGTGAATGTGGGGGCTGTAAATGGCAACATCTGCCTTATGAATTACAGCTCAGGTATAAAGAAGCGCAGGTGATGGATAACCTCAGGCGTATTGGGAAAACAGATATACCCGATAATATGCCGATAATAGGTTCAGAGGAAACTTTCATGTACAGGAATAAGCTTGAATATACATTTTCAGACAAACGTTGGCTTACATGGGAGGAAATGAATTCCGGCACTGATACAGGCGGGAATGATGCTCTCGGTTTTCATGTCACCGGTTTGTTTGATAAAGTGATGGATATAACAGAGTGTCATTTGCAGCCGGAACCTTCAGGTTCCATAAGAGATGCTGTGAGACGCTTTGCGCATCGCAAAGGATACCAGTTTTTTAATCTGCGCCAGCATACAGGTTTTCTGCGCAATCTGATAATACGCAACACCCTGGACGGAAAATTTATGGTGATAGTGGTTTTCTTCCTTGATGAGAAAAAGAGGATAGAAGAACTTATGGAATTTCTTGCATCTGAATTTCCACAGATAACATCATTATTCTATGTGATTAACAATAAGGCCAATGATTCCCTTTTTGACCAGAATCCGGTGCTATACAAAGGAGACAGTTTCCTGACTGAAGAAATGGATGGCCTTAAGTTCAGAATAGGTCCAAAATCTTTTTACCAGACTAATACAAAGCAAGCTTCTGTCTTGTATGGTATTGCAAGAGATTTTGCGGGGTTGACAGGGAAGGAAATTGTTTATGACCTCTATACAGGAACAGGAACAATCGCCAGTTTTATTGCTCCATCTGCTGAAAAAGTGATTGGGATTGAGTATATCGAAGAAGCAGTAAACGATGCACTGATTAACTCACGAATAAATAATATTTCAAATACATTTTTTTATCACGGGGATATTAAAAATATATTGTCGGAGGAGTTCGTCAAGGATAATGGTCATCCTGATGTTATCATTACGGATCCTCCGAGAGCAGGAATGCATCCGCAGGTGATTGAAAGGATTGTTTCAATCTTACCCGAAAGGATTGTGTATATAAGTTGTAATCCTGCAACTCAGGCACGAGATATTTTCCTTTTATCGGATAAGTTTTATGTGTCTGGCGTGCAGCCGGTTGATATGTTTCCACAGACACACCATATTGAAAATGTTATACTTATGAACAAAAAAGGAGGGAATGGTTAATAAACTTCTGTTGATGAGAATAAAATTAATGTATCTTTAACTCTTGCGAAAAAATGCATTTATGGACTACAGCAATCATCAGAATCTTGATCTTGTCTCCCTGGTTCAGAATCAGAAGATGGAAGACCATCTTGCCAGCCTGCAGTATGCCAGGATGATTCAGAGAGCTTTGCTACCTGATCCGGAGATGCTTAAAGGACTTTTTAAAGACTATTTTGTTTTGTTTTTGCCAAGGGATATTGTGAGTGGTGATTTCTATTATGTTTTCAGTCGTAATCAGTATATATGTGTTGCAGCCGGTGATTGTACAGGTCATGGTGTCCCGGGAGCTCTCCTGAGCATTCTCGGGATTAGTTTTCTTAATGATATCCTCCAGTTGAGGAGTGAACCTAAGGCTAATCGTATTCTTAATCTGATGAGAGAAAAAGTCATGAAAGCTCTTCATCAGACAGGCGCCAGGACAGAAGCTAAAGATAGTATTGATATAGGATTGTGTATTATTGATCCGACAGAGGGGAAGCTCCAGTTCTCGGGTGCTAACAGACCATTAATAAGAGTTAGAGAGGGTTCTCTGTCAGAGTTCAAACCTGACAAAATGACTATCGGAGTTGCTCCGGTAAGAGAACAACCTTTTACAAATCAGATACTGGATATTTTGCCAGGTGATACTTATTATCTTTATTCTGATGGTTTTTCAGATCAGTTCGGAGAAGAAACAGACAAAAAATTTAAACAAAAACAACTGAAAAATCTGATTGAATCTATCTCGGATTTGTCTATGACCAGACAAAAAGCCTTTTTGAAGGAAACATTTTTCCAGTGGAAAGGTAATTGCCAGCAGATAGATGACGTTCTTATTTTCGGTTTTAAAATATAGTTTTTTCAGGAGTATGATGAAGCTTATTGCTTTCAGAATAAGGAATTTCCGGTCAATAGTAGATACCGGATGGCAATCTTTATCTCCTGATAACATTACATGTCTGATAGGTCAGAATGAATCAGGCAAAACATCTATACTCGAAGCACTGAGAGTGTTTTATAATGAAACCATCTCTGAAGATGTATTACGAAGTGACCTCTCTATGCCTGATGTAAGCTGTCGCTTCAGTGTCCCTGAGGGATGGCTTCTGAAGATAACAGATAATGGAGGTACGGAACTTAAAGAACTTTTATCAGGTCTTTCGCATATTGAATTGACAAGGAGCTGGTTACCCGATCTCTCCTCTATTATAAAAGTGAGTGGGTCTGTTAGCCAGTATCTCGATTCTCTCGAGGATGCATGGAGAATATATCTCGGCGATGTTACTGTTAAGATGGAAGAAGAGCTGTCAAATATTTCCAGCCTGGAAATGGCTCTGGAGAATCTTAAAGCTAAGGAATCGCAATTGAGAGACCAGCTTCCAAATCATGACCCGAAGAAAAAAGGCATTAAGGGGATCTTTATGAAGAATCAGACCGAAGATGTTCCCTTAATTGCAGAAGACCCGGCTGTGATTGTTGAACTAAATGAGGTGCTGAAACAAAAAGACAAGCTTAGCAAAGAATTATTGTCCAGGCAAATAATGAAAAAGACAGGAGAGGGCTGGAGGAATTTGCTGGATAAATGTAATGCACTTGAAAGTCATCTCTCAGAACTTTCTCAGAAACTGGAGGAAAGACATCAACAAATGGCCTTCCTGATGAGACCAAATGATGAGGATGATCTGGCATGGAAAAATGTTCTGAATGACTACAGAATAACCAGAAGAGACAGAGATATAACAAAGGCTGAGCTTGACAGACATATTGCATATACAGGGTACATAATGGACGGATGCAATGAAAAAGAGGCCAATACAAAGGTTAATGATATAATTCAATCGTATAAGTCACAATATAACAGCGAAATACTTGGCAGGAAATATTTTGAGTATTGCCCGGTTTTTGAGGTCTTTGAAGATTTTGGAAGTCTTCTTCCCAACCGTATTGATCTGGATGATATAATATCCGGAAATGAAAATGTTGAAGGCTATAAAGCTGCCCGTAATTTCCTGTCAATAGCACAACTTGACTATTCATTTTTCCAGCAGCCTTCAAGTCGTATTTTAAAACAGAAGATTGAAAATCTGAATTATACTCTTACAACCAATTTTCAGGATTTCTGGCAACAGTCTATTGGCCGTAATAATAAAATTCATATTCAGTTTGAACTGGACCATTATAATGCCTCTTTTGGTGACAAAGCAGGTAAACCTTATCTGGAGTTCTGGATAAAGGATGATGGGGAGAGGTTATATCCTAAACAAAGAAGTCGTGGTGTCAGATGGTTTCTTTCTTTTTATATGGAATTGAAAGCATCTGCAAATATTAATAAAAGAATGGTCTTGCTTATTGATGAACCCGGAGTGAGTCTTCATGCAAGGGCACAGGAGGATGTTCTGAAGGTTTTTGAAGATATTAAGGATAAAATACAGGTCATATATACAACTCATTCTCCTCATCTTGTAGAGATAAACAAACTGCATCGTATACTGGCTGTACAGAGAGATGATCTTGATAGTCTGAGGAGTACAACCAGGATACTGGATCCACTGCGTTTATCAGCCGCTTCTCCCGACACTCTTACTCCTTTGCAGAGTATACTGGGCAATCCTGTTGCAGGAGAAGGTTTCTCATCAAACAAATTCAATCTGATTGTTAACGATACAGGTTCCTATTACATGCTGAATGCCATTATTCATCTGACAGGCTTCACCAACAGGATTAGCGTTATTCCTTCAACTAATGTTTCTTCTATTCCTTTGTTGTGTAATGTTCTTATGGGATGGGGATTGGAGTTTGCTGTTCTGCTCTTCGAAAATGATAAAGAGAACCAGGTGGCAGGATTACTGAAGGATACTATTTTTAAAACTGACAATAGTGGCAGGGATCTTATTGTCAGGATGCCGGAGTCTTTATATAATGCAGAAGATCTGTTATCTACTCTCGATTTCAAGAATCATATCCTTAAGACCAGAGAAGGGATTACTGTGGCAAATTCAGAGTATGTAAGAGATAAAAAATTATCCAGAGGCTTTCTCTTTTCCAGGTTCCTGACTGAAGTTACTTCCGGAGGAATTAAAATAACAGATTTTGATGAAGAATCTCAGGAGAATTTCAGGCAATTGATAGATGTATTAAAAGCAATGAAATAAGTTAAGGTTTATTTTGCAAGTTCTGCGTGATTTTCTAATTTTGTCGGGCTTAATCAGGAACAGGGTGATTTATCTCCTTAATCACTGTCCCTGCGAAAAGAACGGAGTTCTTTCATAAGTATCAGGAGAGATGGGTGAGTGGCTTAAACCAGCAGTTTGCTAAACTGCCGTATGGGTAACTGTACCGGGGGTTCGAATCCCCCTCTCTCCGCAAACAGGTCCATAACCGTACGCCTTTGGCGTACGGTTTTTTTATTCTGAGAAGTCCGCATCAGGTTTACCTGAGAGCGGACTTATCAGAATAAAAACC
>JAAYDB010000124.1 GCA_012729475.1 Bacteroidota bacterium | reverse complement strand
GCAAAGAACCCAACTGACATACTGGTCTTGTCAGCAATAAATCCCATCAGGGGAGGGAAAACAGCACCACCGACAATAGCCATTACGATAAAAGATGAGGCCTTTTTTGTCTTTGGTCCCAGATCTTTTATACCCAGGGCAAATATAGTAGGGAACATGATAGACATAAAAAAGAATACAGCAAACAGACTTATAAGAGACACCCAACCCAGTCCGGCACTGACTATTGGAAGTAACAGAACACAGGCCAGCGCGTAAATGGCAAGAATCCGTGTTGGTTTAACAGTCCTCATCATATAGCTTCCCGACATACGACCTATCATGAAAAGAGCAAAGCCCAGTGCCAGAAACAGAGGTCCATATTCTTTATCGAAATGAATTTTCTGGTTTTCATCGGTAACAAAGTTTATGAGGTAACTGAATATTCCGGTTTGTGCAGCTACATAGGAAAACTGCGCAATCACACCTAATACAAAATGTCTTTGCGACATTAATGGTGTACTTTTGATGTTGGTTAAAGAATCAGCCGGTCCTCCTTTTTCATTTTCATTTTCTTCTTCAGATATCTCGGGCAAAGGAGTCATTATAAACAGTACTGCAACAGCAATAACAACAGAAGCAATGATTATATATGGCAGGACCATGGAACTTAATTTTTCACCTTCTGTTACACTTTGGCCTTTATATATATACAACCCGATAAGAGGACCTATAACCCATGCCAGTCCGTTAAAAGACTGGGAGAAATTAATTCGTCGTTCGGCAGTCTCTTTTGGACCAAGTTTCGTAGTGTATGGATTGGCTGCTGTTTCCAGTGTGGCCAGTCCACATCCCAGTATAAAAAGACAAATCAGGAATATCCAGAATGATTCCAGAGAAGTGGTTCCTGCAATTAATAAAGCCCCAAGGGCAAAAAGAGATAAACCCAGGATAATCCCTTTTTTATATCCGTATTTCTTCATGAAAAATCCTGCAGGTAGTGCCATAGTAAAATATGCTATATATACAGAAAACTGTATCATACCTGATCGGGCTTTCGATAGTTCGAGCATATCCTGAAAATGTTTATTCAGAGTATCAAGCATTCCGTGAGCAATGCCCCAAAGGAAGAAAAGAGAAGATATCAGAATGAAGGGCAGGAGATATTCTCTGGTTGTTAATCTGTCGGTTTTCATGAATGATATTTTTGGATGAAAATCACTTAATATGTTTTACTGCTAATATATATTGTATTTGATCATTCTAAAATTTCACTTTGATACGGATAGAACCTTCAATATTTTTTTCTGATGCTACCATTGCATAGCCGCCACCGCTGCCGGAGGTTATTGCTCCGGGATAATTTGAAGTATAATATGTCATTTCATTCATGATATGATCCGGTACGGTATTGGGTAATATTTTTTTCCAGGCCAGGAACGATTCGGTCATTGCCCTCCCCAGGCCTTTGACATCTTTTTTAATAATACTGTCCCAGCATTTATTACCGGAATCCCCAAGTTCTTTCACATATTCTTTTTCAAGATTCTTCTCTTCAATGGGATCATAACCTGTTGGACGGGGTTTAAGGGGGATCAGATAAAGAACTTCAGAAAGCCATTCACAAACAGAAGGATCTGTACAGTTTTTTATATCTGAGGGCCAGTAACCACCTTCATAATAAATACGGCTGATACCGGGAACCATGAGGCCGATATGATCCTGTGAACCTGAAATATATTTTGAGCCGGGAGGGTTTTCTGCCCCGAATAATAATTTTGCGTTTCTGACGGGATCACCTGTGGGTATTTTACCATCCCATAGTTGAAGAGCAACTTTTCTGGAACTTGTTGCCAGTCCTGATCTGTCGTTGAATTCAGTAGTCGGCCATATACGGGCAACCACTACAGAGCCCGGGTATATTTCCGAGACCCATGGTTGATCCATCCATCCTCCGGCAATGCATACCCTGTAAGGAAACTGCAGTTCACGCTTGGTAAATGAGCTGGAACGGGCAGGCAGTCCCGGTTCGGGAATTCTATCCAATATGATATACTCAATTCCCAGCTCCCTGCAGAGTTTTTCCTTTTCTCCTGTATGCCCGTCAGTGTTTACAATAAATCTATCAGGTTTAATCCTCCTCAGGTCAGGTTCAAAATCAAGCATTCCCTTTCCGGATGCTATAAATGCTTCATGTACATATCTTACTGATCCTACAATATACTTACGCTCTTTTTCTGAAAACCAGGGAGCCTTTCCCTTTAACTGCAAAAGGTTCTTGTCTTGTCCAACTGCCACATATAGCTTACCATAAGAAGCTGCTGTCTTGAAAAAAGCAATATGCCCTGCATGTAACAGATCAAAACAGCCGCTTACCATAACAGTTTTTTCTTTCATCTACATGCTTATAATCCAGTCGATTTACTATTCTAATTAAAAATCATTTATCTTAAACACTTAACCGATCTAATTAATCTTGTAAAAGAGGACATAATTGATGATCCTTTTTTATCCCCTAAAGAGTGAAGAGAGATTTTAATCGTTAAAAACCGATTTATAATTGTGACCGTGTTTCCGGGGGTTCTTTTCCATTATTTCTTTATCCCTGATCATCTGTTCTCTTATCCATATATAAGTCTTTTGTAAACCTGCCTTAAGGGGGATAGATGGCTCCCATCCAAGATATTCACGGATAAGAGTATTATCACTGTTTCGTCCGCGTACACCTTTCGGAGCATCCGGATCGTATTTCCGGTTAAGCCTATGCCCTGCAATATCCTCAACAATATCCACCAGCTGGTTTATTGAGACCATCTCACTGCTGCCAAGGTTTAATGGTTCTTCAATCTCACTATACATAATATCAAGTATTCCTTTGATACAATCATCAATATACATAAAGCTACGGGTTTGATGACCGTCACCCCAGATCACTATCTCGTCTTTCCCGTAAAGTTCCCTGTCAATTACTTTTCTGCAGATTGCAGCGGGAGCCTTTTCCCTGCCACCGTCGTAAGTACCAAAAGGACCGTATACATTATGAAACCTGGCTACACGGGTCGTTAATCCATAATCTTCCATGAAGTGGCGGCACATTCGCTCACTGAACAGTTTTTCCCATCCATAACCATCTTCTGCGAGTGCAGGATAGGCATCTGACTCTTTCAATCCGGGATTATCAGGGTCGGTTTGCTTGTCTCCGTTATAGACGCAGGCAGATGATGAGTAGAAATAGCGGTCTATCCCGCAATCCCTGGATGCCATAAGCATATGTGTATTGATCAGCACACTTAGCATACAGTCAGCTTTATGGGTTTCAATAAATCCCATACCACCCATATCAGCTGCCAGATTAAATACCTCATTATAACCATTGACAGCCCTGTAGCAGTTCTCTCTGATATTCAAATCAAGGACAAGATTATCCGATTTCTCAGATACCTGATACCATTGGGTCAATGGCTTCTTATCAACAGCTCTGACCAAGTATCCCCTTTTTATTAATTCTGTAACTAAATGTCCTCCTATGAATCCTCCTGCTCCTGTTACAACAGCTTTTTTCATCGCTTAAGTTTAATGTTTATAGTAAAAATGTAAAAAATGAACCATGCCTGAAATAGTATCAGTATTTCAGACAACTTACCCGGTAACTTACCCGTGTATAGTTCAAATCTATTGATTTGTTATGAATAAACAAAAAAGAATTATTCGAAATGATAAATAAAGTATCATTAGGAAAACCGAACAATCGTTAACGTATTAAAACTGAATATTATATGTTTTTCAATTACATTATTTCAGTCCGCTGTTAGTGATATGGAAATAGTCAAATGACACATCGAAGGGAGTATCCGGTTTAGTGGTATCAGAATCAAAATAATAAGTACTTGTCATGCTTTGTGTAATTACTCCGTCGCAAACTATCAGTCCTGCCCTTATATCTTTTAACAGGGCTACATCTGTTCCCAGCAGCTCATATTCTTCGCCATTTACAGAATAATATGCGGTATATTCATGACCTTTTTTCTCCAGTTTAAGCAATAATGAATTATTACCGGTAATTTCACTTCTGAGATTTATACTGGCCACTGATTTGGCTATACCATTTTCTTCAATCAGAAAATCTATTGTACCAGGTTGTACTCCTCTTTGCCTGGTTGTTTTTATGACGGCCCTGAACATCAGCTTTACAAAACTGTCATCATTTTCATAAGCTATAATTCCTGCATTTTCCGGTTGAGAGGGGACTCTTGAAGCTACCAGTTTTGTTTCGATAGTCCAATCGTTGTTTGCACTCTGCAACAATATATTACTTGCGTTGTTACTGCCTTCTGAAACATCACCCGGTTCACTGGTAATGGTAAGGTAGCCGTTTTTAGCTGACATACTATGTTTGGCCTTGTTTTCTCTTATCCAATCCCACTGATTGCCAATAGATTGATTATCAAAATCATCGCTGGTAGAATTAAGGTCAAAATTTACGTAGAAAGTATTTTTTTCAAAAGTATTATTATCAATAAAGTTAACAACAGCGGTACCGGGAACATCTTTTGCCTGGTTAATAACTACATCGATTCCCTTATCTAATGAAGTAGCATTAACCACAGGTATTTTTGAGTTGTTCTTTAACAAATAACTGTATGCTTTAACATCCGGGTCAAAACCTTTTATTTTTTTCCCGTTAACAGTGATCACTGATGGTGTAAGATCAGGCATTACTTTTAACGGAAAGCTGTTTGATACTGTAGTGCCTTCCCAGGTAACATAAGCAAATATTGATGCGGTTCCGGGTTTGTTGGCAGTTACCTTACCATTATCATCAACACTTGCAACTGAAGGATTGTTGCTTTTATATACAATTCCGGCTTTGTTTATGTCAATAAAACTATCATCTGACAGACTGGCTGTCAGACTTGTCTGAGCGGTGTTTCCAGGACGGAAAATTATTTTATTGCAATCGATGACCACTGTTTTCAGAATTGCATTGTATTCTCCGGTCATGTTGGCTTCCACCTGTCCTTTAATATTCTTTGAAGAAGAACCTATTTCAAATATATATCTGCCCTTATCAAAGGCGATTTTTTCGTTTTCGGAATCCCAGAACCAAAGACCTGAGCAATCGACATCAATTGAAACCCTTTTTATCTGACCTGCAGGGATGGTAACTCTTTTAAATCCTTTCAGTCTCTTTACAGGCCTTTGTAAGGATGCAGGGCTATCCGGAGTCCTGACATATACCTGAGCGATTTCATCTCCGTCAACTTCTCCTGCGTTTTTAATATCAAATGATACTGTAACTTTCCCGTTAGGAGTGATCCTGGTGTCACTGATTTCAAAATTACTGTACTCGAAAGTAGTATATGATAATCCATATCCGAATTCATAGGAAACATCTTTATCAAAATACCAGTATGTTCTTCCGGGGTTGCCGTTGCCTCCCCGGAGTGTATAATCATTAAAATCGGGCAGATCACTGACTGACTTATACCATGAGATACTGAGTTTACCTCCGGGATTAACTTCTCCGAATAATATTTTAGCCATTGCTGTTCCCTGTGCCTGTCCGTTGTATCCGGTCCATATCATACCGGGAATATCCGGATCATTTTTAAAATCTTCCACTTCCACCATTCCCATTCCCTGCATTACAACTATAGTATGTGAGTTAACAGCTGCAACAGCTTTGATAAGTTCTGTCTGATTACCCGGTAATGCAAGAGAAAACCTGTCAGACTCTTCTCTGCCTGTTGATTGGTCAGTGCCAACAAAAACAAGCGCTATATCAGCAGAAGCTGCCAGATCGAGTGTTTCCTTGTCAATTTCCGGAGCTTCAGGTTCACGATATACAAGGACAATTGTCTGGGGACCCGTGATTCCCAGAGTGTTGATTTTTGATGTGATCAGGGTTGGTCTTCCTCCAAATCCCCGGAAAGCACCACCGCCCTGCTGCTGATCTGGTTCAATCTTTTGAGTTGCAATAATATTACCTGTTGCGGATCCTATCCTTGCTTCAAGGATACCCCCGGCAGCTACAGACATTCTGAATCGGATAGAATCGAGATCAGTTAAATCAATATTGTCATAAGCAGTCCAGTCCCCATCTTTTATTCCCCTGAGTGAAGTTCCTCCAAATCTTGCCGATGTAATAACACCGCTTGCTGAAGCATTGTATTTTGTTGCATCATATTCTTTTACAATCCCGTTTTTTGATATTGTTGTAAAACTGTTAAGGGTGAAAAAATCAGTTTTTCTTTCTGTATTGCCTCCTGAATTGTGAACAATCTCAATATCATATCCATTATCCTTAATATGGTTCTGAATACCCTGAAGGGGTGAAATTTTCAATTCAGGTTCAACGTCTCCTGAATAATCACCAAGTTCGACTTTATCGGCCTGAGGACCTAATATTGCAATCTTTTTAATATCAGTTACATTAAGAGGCAAAATTTTCTTTCCGGTTTTAGTTGAAATTTCATTTTTCAGCATTACCGGTGTTTTTGTTGCAATTTCAACGGCCAGATCGTTGTGTGAAGGATCGTTTATTTTATCGGGCCTGATACCTGCATAGCGTACTATTTCAGGAGGGTCGAATTCTCCCAGCCGCATCCTTATGGTAAAGACGTTAACCAAAGCCTTATCCATATCAGCTTCTGTCATCAAACCTTTTTCAAGAGCACTGAGAGCACTTGTCTGATAAACGCTGCCGCAATCGGTATCAACACCTGATATCAGTCCAAGAGCAGTCGCTTCCTCATTACTTTGAACATAATGATGTCCTGAGAGCATATCTGAAATTGCTCCACAATCACCGGTTACATAACCATCCAGACCGTAAGTTCGTCTTGCAATGGTATCCACAAGAAATTTACTGGCTGATACCGGTATACCATTTACGGCGCTGTAGGCAGTCATTATGGATGGGAGCTTATCATTGGTGATCAGTGATCTGTAAGGAGAAAGATAATACTCTCTCATATCTCTGTCATCCATATCTGCACTACCCGAATGTCGGTTAAATTCAGTGTTGTTTGCAAAATAGTGCTTACCACAGGGGACAGCCTTGAGATAAGTGGGATCATCTCCCATTAATCCGCGAATAAAACCACTACTAATCTGAGTTACTAAAAACGGATCTTCTCCAAATGTTTCGGCTGTCCTTCCCCATCTGGGATCACGAGCCGGTTCAACAACAGGAGACCAATAGGTAAGGGTAAAAATTAAATCGTGATTAAAACCCCTTGCTTCATCAGCAACAACGGATGTCTCTCTCATGATCAGTTCAGGATCCCAGGTTGAACCAACTGCAACACTGTTTGGGAAAGAAGTAGCAGTTTTTCCACTATTATTGTTTCTCCCCATAATTCCGTGGAGGGCTTCACCCCATATGTCGTATTTATTTACGCCAAGTCGCGGGATTGCAGGCATTGTATTCCCTAACAGGCTCTGTTTTTCTTCCAGAGTCATCCTTGAAACAAGATCAACAGCCCTTTCCTTAAAAGAATATGCTGTGTT
The DNA here is from genome assembly GCA_012729475.1 of Bacteroidota bacterium. GTDB lineage: Bacteria > Bacteroidota > Bacteroidia > Bacteroidales > VadinHA17 > LD21. The sequence continues at coordinate 1,508 of JAAYDB010000124.1, read as the reverse complement.
AAGATAAATTGGTTTTCCGGCATTACCACTATCTGCAGTAAAAGCCATTATTGAAACACCAATTAAAATCAGAAGGAGGTTTTTAATCTGTTTTAGTTTCATGGTATAAGATTTATTAAAATATAAATGTAGTAAAAGAAGGGCAAAGTGTGGGTACAGTTTTAATCGTAGTTAATTTTCTTTCTGTAATTGTAATATCCAATAGGGTGTTTATTAACAGGTAAAATTAGTATAAAGGGGAATAATTTATCTCTTTTGAATGGAGGTATTCCATTTAAAATCCACATCAATAAGAATACCTGTATTTGGATTTTGTGCAATGCCCTGGATCTCATCAATCAATAAATCAGTAGCTATTTTTCCCATTTTCCTCGGATCCTGGTCTATGACTGATAGAGTCGGACTAAATAATCTGGCAGTATCATTTAGTCCATAACCCAAAATGCCAATATCATCAGGAATTTTCAAACCTGTCTTTCTTATCGCTTTATAAGCACCAGAAGCAACACGGTCATTAACTGTCAGTATTATTTCAGGCAACTCTCCGCCTGCATACAGTTTTTCGAATGCCCGTATGCCATCGTCAATTTCATAGCCACCTTCAATAATCCAGTCTTCCCGAACAGGAATCCTGTTGTCAATAAGAGCTTCTCTGTACCCATTGCATCGTTCATTTCCGATACTGGTACCGGAGTAACCTGCAAAATGTGCAATTCTGGTATAACCTGCTGAAATCAGCTGGTTCAGTGTTTCAATAGTGGCTATTTTATCGTTGAAAGCCACATAGCTGAAAGGCAATTCCCTGATGGCACGGTCAAAAAATACCAGAGGAATATTAACCCTACGGACATATTCAAATATTTTATGATCGGTTGTTTCCTGGGAAACGCAGACAAGAAGACCATCCACGCGCAGATCGATAAGATTTTTGATATTATTTCTTTCAAAAACTTCTTTCTCACGTGATACGGTAAGAATGACATTATAATTATGCTCTTTTGCTGTATCTATAATACTGTCAACAAGGTAAGAAAAGAAACAATTTTCGAGATCAGGAACAACAATTCCCAGTATAAAAGTTTTTTGAAGTGATAATTGTTTGGCAATGAGATTGGGAGAATATCCCATTTCTTCTACAGCCCTATTGACCTTTTCCTTCATTTCGGCAGAAATGTCAGGATGATTTCGCAGGGCTTTTGAAACAGTGATACGTGAAACGTTTAACCTGGTTGCAATGTCCTGTTGAGTTATATGATTTCTGATACTCATTTAAATAATACTTGAGCGAACTGATGCAGACATCGTCTCCACGTCTGAAATTCGTGGGCGGTATTTTGGGAGTCGTAAAATTGTGCCTTAATGCCCGATTTCACCAGTAGGTCCTGGACTTCTTTCTGACGGTTGTGGAATGAAGCTTCTTCGGTGCCGGCGCCAAACCATAATTTAGCTTTCTGGTTGAATGCAGGTCCCTGTTCGAGCACTCCCTTAAGCAGGTCAGTATAGTTGTT
>JAAYDB010000018.1 GCA_012729475.1 Bacteroidota bacterium | reverse complement strand
GAAAAAGGGCGCCGGAAATGATAACTTCAGCCTTTTTTGGCAAAATGCCTTTGGCCTCACGCTCCCAAAAAAGGCTGAAGTTCGCACCATTTCCGGTTTGCCACCGCACCTTCCGCCCGAAATTATTATTAATAAGAGATGTATAGTATTAAAAGAGGTCTTCACCCAGATTGGTTTACTACTGGTTGACAATAAAATAATAACATTAAAGGAAGCTTATCTGGATAGTACAGAGATTATATCACAGTAAACCCTGAAGTATCTAAAGTAAGATAAAGAGCAAGGTATCTCAAAAGGGCACCTTCTTTTTTATATGACCAATGAAATAATATTTAAATAATCGTATGAAAAAGGGCGCCGGAAATGATAAGAGATGTAAAGTGTTGAAAAGAAGGGGAATGCAGTAGAAGTAAGAGCAAGGAGAGGTTAAGGAGCAAGCTAAGTATAAAATATCGAAGTCAGAGACCTGTTGATATTGAAGCCGTTTTTGGAATTATAAAAGAGAATAGAAATTACAGGAATTTTTGCTCAGAGGACTTGAAAAGGTAGAAATAGAGGTTGGATTATTGGCCTTAGCACACTTTTAGGATGTACAGGCAACCTACCCTTACCTTCTGGATACTTAAAATGAAAATTGATACTTCCATGTGTCAGGAAAGCACAGGGTACAGGTGCACAATGCATAATTATATCAAATTTATTTGAAAGCTATGGATTCAGCAGATAAGAGCTGAACGGATCAGTCATATACTCTTTTAAGGAACATTCTCTCTGCAAGAGAGATACTTAAAGTCATCCGCAGATAATTTTCTTTGATCAGGTCGTCCTTCGTTGTTCCCCGTCTTCCGTAAACAAGACCTATATTCAACATACCACCTGTTCTGAATGGTAATCCTGCGCCGGCTGTTATTTCAAGATTAAGTGGATTTTCACCTCTCAGGGTGAGGTACGAATTTGACAATGAAATACCGGTCTGGTAGATAATTGAATTTAAATAAGACTGCCCGGAGTATAATCCAGGTGATAACTCCATTCCTAAATTTACTGTATGGGTATCGGTAAATTTTCTATCGACATCATTTCCCCTGATCATTGACCAGCGGTTATAACGATAATCGGCTGCAAATGTCATCCTGTTGGCTGTAAGAGACAAGCCTGCTGCCCAGTTCCCGGGATTTTTCATTGTGGATGATTCTATCCTGTCATCATAGACGGTATTCCCGGCACCATCAATTACCATAAGTTTATTTGTAAACAACAGTTTATTATCATAACCATATGTGAGTCCAGCAGCAAAATGAAGTTCATCTGAAAAAGTTACTCTGTAGAGCATCCCCAGCGAAAAAGAAAAAGTCCTTGCAACAGAATTTTCCCTTATTTTTATTCCGCTCTGTGTAACATCTCTGTCAATGTTACCATAAAGCATCATCATATCGGCTCCCAAAGACAAGCCCCTAGTTAATCTAACAGAATTAAGCAATGAAATACGGTTTACCCCCCCTGCCCCTTCATAAAGGGTTTCAGTCATATCATCTGTACCTTCAATGTATGCATCCTTCCGGACTTTATAGCTCACCGTTGAATAGGGTTGAAATGTTACTGCTCCAGACCACCAATTTGTTATATGCAGACCGGCAGTTATCCGGTTGAAATTGGCACTGAATGATTTTTGGGATTCACCGTTGGAAGAAAAGCGAGAACCTTTTGCTGATCCGGCCATATCAAAAATAAAGGTATTGGAATCGAGAGCTGCAAGAGCTGCAGGATTGGCGGTATTGAGCAAATGCCCTCCGGCAAGACCTGTCAGGGCTGATGCCATCCCTGTTGTACGACCTGTTTCACTTAAGTGAATATCTCCGATACCAAAGATTGAATAAGGAGACACATTCAATTCCTGTGCCGTCATTGTGCTGAACGACAATAACAATAAAAATAAGCCTGTAATTATTCTACTTCCCGTCATATATCAGATAAGAGATTTTCAGTTTAATTCTGTTCGTTGGATGTGAATAATCTCCGGCAACAAGAGTATTCAGTGTCATAGAAAGATCGTCTGACGGAATAATGAGATTGAGATTCCTCTTGTGTATCCCGAATGCCCCAAGCTGATCCTGCAGAAAAGAAGTTATATCATATGTATAGTAAGTATCAAGACCATATAATTCATCAACAACCAGATTACCTGTCTGAGGAACCTGTGAGGAATAGTTGGTCACAAATCCCTGTGATATATTATTCTCATCCGAAATAAATAAGGAAAGCTTTTTCGGAAGCGGACTGGTTTCTCCGTATGAATTTTTCACAGGATAAACAACAAGTACAGCTGATGTTATTGTACTGAAATCACCAAGGTATAGCAGATTGTTCAGATATGGTATCTCAATTCTCACAAAAGAAGCCGTAAGTGCCTGAACAAGAGCCATATTGTCAGACTGAGAAGATGGCAGACCACTTTTTGTCAGGTTTTCAAAAGGAGTACCTGTACGGTCTGTCTCAACACTATAGAAACATCTGGAAGAAAAAGGTTTTATTGAAACGACCTCAGAAACTTTCTCCCAGGTTGAATAATGGTAGTATATCCTCATAACCATACTTGAATCTTCAGACAGGCTAAATCCCATTACACAATTATTATCCACGCCTGCTGTGACAGCCAGACCCGGCAGATAATTCATAAAACTCTCCAGGTTACCCATTACTGATTCATCATAGTTCCGGAGTTTATCAAAAAGATCAGACCCCATACTGTCAGGCAACCTGACTGACAATGTATCTTTTTTAAGTGATCCCGGTTTTACAGAAAAAGTAGTAAGAGGATCACTCTCATAAGTTGCCGTATTATTACTGTAAAAAGAATTATTTTCAGGAAGCTCAACAGGTTCTGTAAGAACATGTATATTATAATCATTATACTGTACTGTATCGCCGAGCCACTCACCGCTGTACACCATTGCCAGGACAATAGAATCAAAAACCAGTGTATGCTCAGGAAAATTCTGCTTCTGGGGTAATGTGAAACTTATATATGACTTACATTCAGTCCTGCCTGCATAAGGATCATTGTAAGCACCAACCAGAGCCAGATTATTACCTGATGTTTTTAACGAATCAATTGCAACAGTGGTCATTTTTACACTAACTGTGTCTATAAGCACTGTACGTACTCCACTGTCGAGAAAGTCCCTTCCGATAATAAAATCGTCACTTGTACAAGCTGCAAAAAATATTGAACCAATCAGTAGGGCAAAATAAGCCCTGTAATACTTAACTTTCATCTTTCTTTTTAATGTCCCTCGGATATATGGCAAAGAAAACCATGGCAACAAGAGTAATAAAAATTATTATACAAACAATATAAATATGGGTGCAAATTTATATTTTTTTTCCGCAAAATACATTCATGTAATACTTTGTATCCTGTCGTATCTTTTTATATATTTACCGGCCAAAAGTATCTTTCAATTGAATTATATTGTAAAATATACTTTTCGCTGATACTTTTGCGTTATTGAATAAACTATTAAAAATTCGAATTATTATGAAGGGAAAGATAATATTGATGGCATCTGTTTTTCTTTTTGCTATGGGAATGGTCGGATGCGATAAAGAAGAAATTAAGTATGGCGACTGGATAAAAAGATCTGATTTTGAGGGAGTTGCCCGCAGTGATGCTTCTTCTTTCAGTATCGGGGAGACGGGTTATGTAATTGGAGGATACGATGGAAGAGACAGGCTTACAGACCTTTGGGAATACAATGTGGAACAGGATTACTGGACACAGAAAGCTGCTTTTCCCGGCACAGGACGAACAACAGCAACAGCATTCAGTCTTGATGGCAAAGGATATTACGGAACCGGTTTTGACGGGAATAATTACCTGAATGATTTCTGGGAATATGATCCCGCTTCAAATACATGGACACAGAAAGCCGATTTCGGTGGAAGTGCAAGATCCGGTGCGGTGAGCTTTGGCCTTGACAGTAAAGGTTATCTGGGAACAGGTTATGACGGAAATTTCCTTAAAGATATGTGGCAATATGATCCCCTGAGTGATACATGGAATCAAACTGTTTCTGCCGGAGGGTCCAAGCGCAACAATGCAACAGCATTTGTATATGGCGGTAAGGCTTATCTTGTCTGTGGAATTAACAATGCTTCGTATATAACCGATTTCTGGAGTTTCGACCCCTCGACACAGGGATGGACCCAACTGAGAGACATAGCCAATAAAAACCCCGATGAGGATTACGACGATGATTATGCTATCGCCCGATCACATGCCTTAATAGTAAATATTGGCAACAGAATATTTCTCACATGTGGAGAAAGTGGATCTATCCGTTCAGACACCTGGGAGTATTTACCCGATGTCGACCTCTGGGAGGCAACAACCTCTTTTGAAGGTACAGCCCGTACAGCAGCAGTCTCAATACATACCTCAACCCGGGGATTTGTGCTGACCGGACGAAGCAGTACCTACCGCTTTGACGATATGTTTGAATTCCTTCCCGACGAGGAATATGTATCAGGCTTCTAAGAAACGGATAATCGCTGGTGTACTCTTCACGGTAATAACCGTCATTCTGTTTTTTGTGTATCTCAATGTGAGAACTAAGCCTGATATTGAAACATTTCCGATAAACAATGGTTATGGTTATTCAATATCGGTTAAAGGTAAAACAGTGGTGTATCAGCCATACATTCCGGCTCTCGAAGGAAAAAACAGTTTTAAAACAAGATCAGAAGCAAAGAAAACAGCAAAAATCGTTGTCAGAAAGATTATCAACAACGAAGAACCATCCGTTACAATTGAAGATCTTAAAAAGGCCGGAATTATTAAAAATAAATGAGTCTATAACCGAAACTGTTGTTATATTCATCAGGACCAGGAAGATAAAAAACGATGTTACCCGTAATATTTCATATCGATCCATTTAGTTAAACATTCTCCATGAAAAAAATACTGTACCTGCTTATCCCGGTATTATCTATTCTCCTTCTGTTCTCTTATTGTAAGAAGGAAGAAATAACCGATGATGATTACGAAATCAGTATCCCGGCCGAAACTCTTGCTACAAATAAATGGATCCACAACAACCTCGTGTTCTGGTACCTGTGGAATGATAATCTTACTAAAGGTATTGATTCTACTAAGGAAGCTGATCCGGAAGCCTATTTCTATAAGCTTCTGTACAATGAGAAAGACAGATGGTCATATATTACCGATGATTACCAGACTCTTAGTTCCGAACTGGACGGAGAACCTCTTTCCATGGGCTATTATCCGGCATTCTATCTTACAGAAGACTACAAGGTGATCATTGGTGTCTGTTATGTCTATCCGGGGTCACCGGCAGACGAAGCCGGACTGGAAAGAGGAGATATTATAATTTCGATAGATAACTCGCCTCTTGATACAATTAATTATTATTCGGAATACTCACGTACTAACTATTCAGTTCAACTGGGAACAATTGTCAACAGAACACCTGTATATACAGGAGAATCACTTGATATGACCGCACGGGTTATTTCTGCAGACCCTGCAGTATTTCATAAAGTAATTGATATTGACGGCTATAAGATAGGGTATCTGGCGTATGTTGAATTCATCAAAGGTAAAGATGAAGTCTTTCTGTCACACCTTGATGAAATATTCGATGAATTTGAAAGTGAAAATGTTTCCGATCTGATTATAGATCTTAGATATAATCCCGGAGGTGAAATAATAACTGCCATTCACCTGGCATCCAATATTGCTCCCCTTGAAGTCACTACATCTCAAAATCTGATAATCAGCTATGTTTATAACACAGGATTACGTGATATGCTGGGTCAAAATGATCTCTATGATTATTTTGTGGAAACAGGTGCAAATATTGATATGGAACGGGTTTATTTTCTTACTACCCGTCGGTCAGCATCTGCAAGCGAACTAACAATGATAGGACTTGACCCATATATGGATGTAGTGCAAATAGGTGAAAATACCTACGGCAAGTATGTAGGGTCCATCCCCATACCCGACCGGAACAACGAATGGGCTATGATGCCTATAATAACCAAATATTCAAATGCTGAAGGATTTACAGATTTTGAGGACGGATTGATACCCGATCATGAAATTAAAGACAATGTACTGAATGCGGTTCCCTTTGGCGATCCATCCGATCCTATGACAGCCAAAGCCATTGAACTGGCTACAGGAATACCTGTACCTGCAAAAAGGGTGACAGCTGAAATCTCTGAAGATATGTTCCGGCAAATCAGTCCGCCTGAAATGGAGCGTAAAAATATTCTTCTTGTAAATAAAGATATTTTAAAGTCCGTCCCTGCCAGATAACCTTCTGTTCTGTTACAGCTTCATCTTACTACACGACCTGATGCATCTCCTTTCATCAGTGTCTCGACCTCTTTTATTGTCACCATATTGAAATCACCATGAATAGTATGTTTAAGACATGAAGCTGCAACGGCAAAATCAAGTGCCTTCTGGTCATCTCCTGGATATGAAAGTAAACCATATATCAATCCTCCCATAAAAGAATCACCTCCTCCTACCCTGTCGACAATATGTGTGATATGGTATACCGGAGCTTTAAAAAACTTTTTCCCATCAAATAATATCCCTGACCAGGTATTGTGATCGTATCCGTCCTAGCAAGTACACTTTTGAGGTAATTTCAGTGCGTTATACTAAGTTTAGATTTTGGGGAAGGAGATCTGAGAGTTTGTTGGCCGGATAATCCGGGATAATTTCCAGGACTTTTTTT
>JAAYDB010000123.1 GCA_012729475.1 Bacteroidota bacterium | reverse complement strand
TCAAGTACTGCTATAATACCAAACTCATCAACAGAAAAATATTCAGGATTTGTATAAAGTGGGATAAGGATAAATCCTATAACTTTTACGGCAATATTTCCCATACCGTAAATAAAAGTATCTTTTGAAGTTTGTCTTATTGAGTTCAGCAAAGATGCCATAAACGGTTTTGTTTTTTCTTTTTCATGATGCGGTCTGAAGAGAAATTATGATTTTTCCGCATATACAATGTAATAGCGGGGATAAAACCTTCTCAGGATTGGCCGTATTCCGGCTATCTTATCATAAGATTTCCATAACTCACAATCATGTATCTGCCAGCCTGTTCTTCTCAGGAGATGATTGAATTGTCTGACAGAAAACTCGTGATAGTGACAATCTCTGGCATCATTATAATTCCAGTATTCAGAAGCAAACCACAGTCTTAAAGGGACAGAAGCAATTAATTTACCACTGGCAGTATTCAGCAGATTGAATGGAGCAAAAAGATGTTCAAAGATCTCAAAAGCTGTAATGTAATTGTATTCTTTTACAAGTGAATAATCTGTATCAAGATCCTGATCATTGGTGTTTTGAATCCTGTAACCTCCATGCTGACTTAAATATTCAGCTAATTCGTTTTTTTCTCCCAGATCCAGAATATCTTCATTCAGGGGAAAGTGTTTTTTCACGAACCGGTAGGTTTTTTCAAATCTTTTTTGCCTGGCCTTATCCATTAATTGATGTTAAATCTTTCAAATTTAATTATATCTTACAAATTCAGGTTGCTGATATTTGTGAATGAGGGAATAATTTCAGGATAACTGCAATTGTTATGCTGAAAAAGGCTTAAATGTTTTTTGCCGGTTTTAATTACAGAATTCCGGTATTCATAACTGCTATCATCTTCTGAAGACAGTGCGACAGGGTTCTCAGATAAACAGGATATCAAGATTGAAGTTTTTGATAGAATTTTAAAAAGGTCTTAGAGGTTTCTTCCCATGAATACTTCATAGCAATTTGTTTTGTGTTTTCTTCGAATTCAGTAATAAGAGAAGGAGAAGAATATAATAATTTTATTTTTTCGGCCAGATCAACCGGATCAGATTCCCTTATACTCATTCCGATTTTGTGCTTTTCAACAAAATTCTTCATCATTTCTGCCTGACCAACGATAACTGGTTTATTCATAAGCAGGTACTGGTATATTTTTGTTGCAATGGTATTATTTATTTCACGTGAAATAGCCGGGGGCACGAAAATACATATCCGGCTTGCAGCAATATAAAAAGGCAGTTCCTGTATAGGTAAGAATCCAAGGTATTCTGTCTGATCTTTAACTCCCAGGGAATCAATGTATTTCAGTGGGTCATAGTATTTAGAGGTATACGATCCGGCAAAAACAAATTTAATATTTGGAATAGAATCTTTCAACAGAGGCAAAGATTCTATGATGGTATTGATACCTCTTAGTATATCGAGATGGCCTGCATAAAATATTACGAAGTATTTCCTGTATTTTTCTGTTATTCTTTCATCCTGATGTGATTGATTGAATAATGTTGCCAGAGGTGTATTTGGCAATACAATAATTTTTTCAGGAGGCAGCCCTGTTTCAGATATGTATATTGATTTCAGTGGCTCTTCAACTGTAATGACCAGGTCGGAGAGTGACAGGTTTTTCTTTTCATAGGTTTTCCAATTGCTCAAAAGCTTTACAATTTTTCCAACAGGCGTATTGTAATGAGCAGTATTCACTATCCAGTTGCTGTAGTATTCGTGCTGATCACAAACAACACGTATTCCATGAGTTTTTTTTAATCTTATACCGATATCTGAGAGGGGCAGATCGTGAATATGTATTACATCGGTTTTGTTATTTCTTATAAAATTAAGGATCGCCTTTTTCCAGAAATACCTGTAGAAAGGTAAAACAAGATAGATTGCCATTATCTTATTTCTTATTGTTTTATTGATTGTAAGTCTTTTTACCGATATTCCTTTATAGTTCTCTTTTTCTTTTTGAGAACCATAATTGAGGCACATAAGGCTTACCCTGTTCCCTTCTCTGATCAAAGACATGGCTTCTTTTTCCACCCTGTCATCAGGAGGGAACTCACCATCCAAAATCATAAGGATATTCATTTATCTGTCCTGATTTGTATCTTCAAAGATAATCCTTTCACTGATAATTCCTTTTTGTACAAAGGAGGTGAGCTGTCAGGTGGAATAGACATAACCTGTTATTCGTAATGAAATCTGCCGTTCAGTTTATTCCAAAGGTATACTACCAGTTTTTTCCAGCTCATTTTCCATAGTTTCAGATTATCACAATCCCACAAGGTATTTTTTATTTCCATGTTTTCCAGAGAAAAACCGGACAGATCGGTTTTTTTGAAAACAGGAAACCCCCGAAACCGGTTAAGAAGGTTCCGGCCGGAAATAGTCTCAATGCAATATGGTCTGTCGGTTATCTGAATGATTTCATTCCTGATGTTCCAGCATCTGTCTCCCCTTGAATAACAGCCTCCTATCCCTGATGAGCTCCGGGCCTCTATCACACTGATAAAATGATTGGAAAAAATGTAGTCAATATGTAATTTGTTGGTTTTCTCAGGATTAAGTATGAGGATTTTAAGAAAATTGACTGCAATGAAATTCTGTTTCCTGAATTTGTTTTGTATTGCAGAAACAAAATCCTTATGTATAATGTCGTCGTTATCAAGTCTTGTAGTAATAATGTACCTACAGTCCTCATCGCACATATCCATAACATCATTACAATAACTTTTCAAAAAGGAATCATAATCATCAGCCAGTATTATTCTGATAAGGTTTTTATATTGGGTTTCCATATCTCTGAAAACGGAAAGAACCTCATTACTTGTTTCACTGTCAAAATAGATGAGCCAGGAAAAATTTCTGTTTGTCTGGTTTAAGACAGAAGGAAGACAATACTTAATGAACAGATTGGTACGGTGATCAAGCCATTCTTTGCCTCTTACATCATTACCTGACCTGTCTTTCGGATTCATGTTCCGGGGTAATCTCAGGTTGAATCTGGTAATTAAGAAATGATTAAAATTCATTTTTCACATCTTTGCTGAAAGCTGATCAGTTTCCCGGAGGACAGCGGATATTTTACCTGCAAGAGTTCTTCTGGAGTATTCAGGATGAGTGACAAACCGATCTGTTTCTTTTTTAATCATTAACCCGTTAATATAGGAGTAAATTCCTTCTTCATCCTTTACGTCAAATAAACCTTTAAGCCCGCACTGTTTTAGATGAAAGGCAGCATCACCATTTAGTGGTCCGATATAAAGGACTGGTTTGCCTGCAGCCAGGTATTCAAATGTTTTACCCGGAGTTATGGCTTCATTGTTTTTATGTGAAGGAATAAGGAGGAGGAGAACAGAGGAGTTACACATAAAATCAACAGCTTTCCCATGATCAGTATAAGGGATAAAAACGACTTTGTCAGGGTTTAATTGACTTGCTATCTCACTCCTGACATTTTCAGGAACATATCCTACAAATCTCAAAACGAAATCTTTTCCCTCTTTTTCTGATCTGTGTAATGCTTTTAGCAATGAGTTTAGAGGATAAGACTCAGAAATAGTACCGGTATATGTTACAGTAAATTTTTCCGGGTAACATTTGCTTATCTTTTCAAAATCCTTTTCATCGAATCCGTTGGGTATAATTCTTATCTTTTCATTTATTCCGGCAGCCTTTGATGCAAAGGAATTTGCAAGATTATTACCTACTGTAATGATACGGTCAGCTGTCTCTAAAACAATTTTTTCATAATATCTGTCGATCATTTTTGAGATGGGAGTGGGATAGAAAAGTTCATAATAATAAATGTCAGTCCATGAATCCCTGAGGTCTGAAACCCATATTAATGAAGGTATTTTTCTTTTTATTTTCAATCCGATGAGTTGAGATGAATGGGGAGGGCTGGTGGTTATTATAGTATGGATTTTTTCTTTTCGGATAATCTCAAGAGCAGCTTTTATGGCAAATCTGTTCCATCCTTTTCTTGGATCAGGGATGAAAAAATTACCTCTCAGGAAGCGGGATATTTTACTAAAAAAAGTATTATCGTTGTTTCCTGCAAAGCCTGCTGATGGCACTTTCGATTTATCTTTTTTATATAGTCTGAACCAGTCGGTGGCTTTTGTTCTGTATATTTTCAGTTCTTTGGGGATATCCTTACCAAGAGTGAGGTCAAGAGCGGGGTAAGTAGCATAATGAGGATCGACGGTTAATATTACCGGTTCATAACCATAATGCAGCAGATATTTTGAAAACTTAAGCCATCTCTGTACACCTGCACCTCCTGCTGGAGGCCAATAATAGGTTACGATAAGGACTTTATCCATTTCAAAGCTTTTTTAACAAGCTTGCAATGCTTACTTTTTCTGCAATGATATCTTTTAAACTGGATATTTTTACTCTTTCCTGTAACATTGTATCGCGGTATCTTATTGTAACTGTATCGTCATCGATGGTTTGATGGTCGATAGTAATACAATAGGGAGTTCCTATGGCGTCTTGTCTCCTGTAACGTCTTCCTATTGAATCTTTATCGTCATACTGGCAGTTGAAATCAAAACGCAGAAGGTGTATGATTTTCTCAGCTATCTCAGGTAATCCGTCTTTTTTTACCAGAGGCATAACAGCAAGTTTGACAGGAGCAAGAAAAGAAGGGAGTTTCATGACTGTTCTTGTATCTGTTGTCCCGTTTTCTTTGATTATTTCTTCTTCCCGGAGGGCGGATGAAATAATTTGAAGGAACATTCTGTCAACTCCTATGGATGTTTCGATTACATATGGGATATATGATTCTCCTTTTTCAGGATCGAAATACTGGATTTTTTTCCCGCTGAATTCCTGATGTTGTTTCAAGTCAAAGTCGGTCCGTGAATGGATACCTTCCACTTCTTTGAATCCAAAGGGGAATTTATATTCTATGTCTGTTGCAGCATTTGCATAGTGTGCCAGTTTGGTATGATCGTGGAAACGGTAATTTTCCTCGCCGTATCCAAGAGCAGTATGCCATTTCATTCTAATATTTTTCCAATGTCTGAACCATTCGAGTTCACTGCCTGGCTGAACAAAAAACTGCATTTCCATCTGTTCAAATTCTCTCATTCTGAAAATGAACTGACGGGCTACTATCTCGTTACGGAAAGCTTTTCCTATCTGAGCTATACCAAACGGTATTTTCATCCTTCCTGTTTTCTGAACATTCAGGAAATTAACAAAAATGCCCTGAGCTGTTTCAGGACGCAGATAGACCTTGCTTGCTCCATCAGTTGTTGACCCCATCTCAGTGGCAAACATCAGATTAAACTGTCTTACTTCGGTCCAGTTCCGGGATCCGGATATAGGGCAAACAATATCATTATCCAGGATGATCTGTCTTAATTCCTTCAGATCAGTAGCATTCATAGCTTTTAAATAGCGCGAGTTGATTTCATCTGCTTTAGCCTGGTTGGTTATTACCCTGGCATTTGTTTGCCGGAATTTCTTTTCATCAAAAGAATCACCGAATTTTGTACGGGCTTTTTCAATTTCCTTGTGGATCTTTTCTTCAATTTTAGCTATATGTTCCTCAATAAGTACATCAGCCCTGTATCTCTTTTTGGAGTCCTTATTATCAATAAGCGGATCATTGAATGCATCTACGTGGCCTGAAGCTTTCCATATTGTCGGATGCATAAATATTGCAGAATCAAGTCCTACAATATTTTCATTAAGCAGAACCATACTGTCCCACCAGTATTTTTTAATGTTATTCTTCAGTTCCACGCCGTACTGTCCATAGTCATACACGGCACTCAAACCGTCATATATCTCGCTTGAGGGAAAAATATATCCATATTCTTTGCAGTGAGCTATAAGCTTCTTAAAAACATCTTCCTGAGCCATATTGTGTTGCTTGATTATTAACGGAAGGCAAAAGTAAATCAAAAACTTTGGTTTTACAATTCTTTATAATCTTTGCAAAATGTTGTGACTTAATTGTAGTTGAGCATTTAAGCAATAATATAATTGTATCTTTAGGCTTCCGTGCAATCAATTTGTATCTTTGATCCTTGTGGATATACATTTCTGAAATGAAAAAAAGAACAGATTTTCTTGTTATCGGTTCAGGAATAGCCGGACTGACATTTGCAATGGAAGCTTCCAGATTGGGTAAAGTGAGTATTATCACCAAATCCGGTTTGGGTGATTCAAACACAAGATATGCCCAGGGAGGTATTGCAGCTGTTTTCCGCGAGCCGGATAATTTTGAGAAACATATAAATGACACACTTATTGCCGGTGATGGTTGTGGTGATGAAGCTGTAGTGAGAATGGTGGTCAGTGAAGCTCCTGAACGGATTCAGGATCTGATAAAGCTGGGAGTCCCTTTTGATAAGACAGGAAAGGGGATTTATGATCTTGCAAAGGAAGGGGGGCATTCGGAGCACAGGATATTGCATTATAAAGATAAGACGGGTGAGGCAATCCAGACCACCTTAATGGAAAAGATAAAGAAGAATCCCAATATTGAGGTCTTTGAGAATCATTTCGCCATAGAATTTCTTACACAACATCATTTGGGAGAAGTGATAAAACGCAATTACCCGGGAATAAAATGTTTTGGGGCCTATGTAGCTGATCTGAATAATAAAAAAGTCATCACTTTTTTGGCAAAGGTAACAATAGTGGCCACAGGAGGAATAGGTAATGTGTATCTCACAACAACAAATCCTGAGATTGCCACGGGAGACGGAATAGCTATGGCTTACAGGGCCAAAGGCACTATCGAGAATATGGAGTTTGTACAGTTTCATCCTACTTCTTTATATGATCCCGGTGTACGGCCATCTTTTCTAATTACTGAGGCGCTGAGGGGTTATGGTGCTGTATTGAAGAATATGGCTGGCGAAAACTTCATGAAGAGATATGATAACAGGGGTTCTCTTGCTCCCCGCGATATTGTCACAAGGGCTATAGATAATGAGATGAAGATATGGGGAGATGACCATGTCTGGCTGGATTGTACTCATCTTGACCCCAATGGGCTGAGAGATCACTTTCCAAATGTATATGAACATTGTCTGTCGCGGGGAATTGATATCACAAAGGATATGATACCGGTTATCCCTGTACAGCATTATTCCTGCGGCGGTATAAAAGTGGATATGGACGGACAGAGTAATATTGACAGACTTTATGCTATAGGAGAGGTTTCTTCCACGGGTCTTCACGGAGCGAACCGTTTGGCATCGAATTCACTGATAGAGGCAGCTGTTTATGCTCACAGAGCTGCCTTCCACTCAGGCAACCGGATCGAAGAGCTTGCTTTTGAGGAAGATATACCAAATTGGGACTATAAAGGTACTTCTCATCTGGAGGAAATGGTCCTTATCACCCAAAGCATCAAAGAAGTACAGATGATAATGAGTAATTATGTGGGGATTGTGAGATCTGATCTTCGGCTTCACAGAGCTCTGGTCAGGATGGAAATACTGTATGAAGAGACGGAGAGTCTTTTTAAAAGGTCTCTTATTTCGAAAAAGATATGTGAATTGAGAAATATCATTAATGTTGGATACATTATCATCAAGCAGGCACAAAACAGGAAGGAGAGCATAGGCCTTCATTATTCTATAGATTACCCGAAAAAAAATACGCCGGACTCTTTCCCGTCTGTCCGTTCTCTTGGTTCCGAACCATAAAAAATCATTCAGTATGAATCATCTTGAATCATCCTTTATCGGTAAGAATGCTTTTTGGAGATATTTTGTAATGCTCATAACAGTTTTCGTGGCCACTAATACCATCGGTGCAATTCCTTTGTTGCTGGGAATAGGTATCAAATCAGTCAATGATCCGGAGATAATCGAACGCTTATCTGCTGATTCGGGAAATCTGAGTCAGTTGGGTTTTGATGCGAATATGAGCCTGGCTCTTAATGTTTTCCCTTTTATTGTTGGTCTGGCAGCCTTCATTCTCCTGATGAAACCATTGAATGACAGATCGTGGAAAATGGTTATTAACGGTACAGATTCATTCCGCTGGAAAAGATTCTTTATTTCGGCGCTGGTGTGGATTTTTCTCTCTACGGTTTATCTGTTTGTATTTATTCGCATGGATCCTTTT
Source organism: Bacteroidota bacterium (assembly GCA_012729475.1). Taxonomy (GTDB): domain Bacteria; phylum Bacteroidota; class Bacteroidia; order Bacteroidales; family VadinHA17; genus LD21. The sequence continues at coordinate 3,983 of JAAYDB010000123.1, read as the reverse complement.
AATTTTTCTCTAAATAACACATCTTCATCTATCCTTATCCTGGCTCTGGTCTCTATGCTTCTGATACCATTTCAGGCCTCTTTTGAAGAGATTATATTCAGAGGATACCTGATGCAGGGTTTTACAGTGATTTTCAGGAACAGGTTTTTCCCACTTATCATCACTGCATTATTGTTCGGCCTTATGCACGGATTGAATCCTGAGGTGAAAGCATTTGGTTTCTGGGTCATGATGCCACAGTATATTCTTTTTGGCCTTATATTCGGGCTTATAACACTTCTCGATGATGGTATTGAAGCAGCCATGGGTGCACATACAGCAAATAATGTATTCCTCCTTATAATGAATACTAACGAATCATCAGCCCTGCAGTCGGATGCACTCTATGTACAACATACTATCTATCCCTGGGTGGAGTTTGCTGCCTTGTTTATCATGGGTTTTCTTGCAATTATGATCCTTAAAAGACTGTTTAAATGGAATAATCTTTCTTTTTTATCCGGCAGCGTTGAAAAGGCTGACACGCCCGATCATATTTCATAGACAGCACTATTGTCTTCACTTCGGTAATCACCCCACCGGTTTCTGATCTCATCAATTATTTTAGTTATTTCATCAATATCAGTCGTCGTAAGCAAGCGTAAACGTGTTTCTTTGAAATTGGGCAATCCTTTGAAATAATTCGAAAAATGACGTCTCATCTCATATATAGCCCTTTTCCCCTCTTTAAATTCCAAAGATTTTCCGAGATGAGTGAGAGCCAGCTCGGCTTTTTCATTAACTGTTGGTTCCGGAAGCAGTTCTCCTGTCCTGAGATAATGTTTTATATCTCTGAAAATCCAAGGTCTTCCCACTGATGCCCGGCCAATCATTATACCGTCAACACCATATTTGTCAAACATATCTTTTGCCTTTACAGGAGAATCAATGTCCCCGTTACCTATGACAGGGATGGTCATCCCCGGGTCATTTCTGACCTCTCCAATCAGTGTCCAGTCAGCTTTCCCTTTATAGAGCTGAGCACGTGTCCGCCCATGTACAGTGATTGCACTGATACCTGTATCCTGTAACTGTTTAGCCAGTTCCACAATATTCCTCGATTCATCATCCCATCCGATCCTCGTCTTTACAGTAACAGGGATACGGACAGCTCTGACAATGGCCCTGGTCATCTCTATCATGAAGGGAGTATTTCTGAGCATACCTGCTCCGGCCCCTCTGTTCGAAATTTTTCTTACAGGGCAACCAAAATTAATGTCAATAAGGTCAGGGTTTGCCTTTTCTGCCATGATAGCTGCTTCAACCATCGATTCGATCAAATGACCGTAGATCTGGATACCGATAGGCCTTTCATATTCATATATGTTTAGTTTCTGAACACTTTTTTTACCATCTCTTATAAGTCCTTCAGAAGAAATAAATTCAGTATACATAAAATCTGCCCCATTCAATTTGCATATCATCCTGAATGAAGGGTCGGTGATATCTTCCATCGGAGCAAGAAAAAGAGGACGGTCACCAAGAACTATATTGCCAATTGTCAAGACCTGATTGATTTTACCTGTGTCATTTTATCAAAATGTATCAACGTACATCGCTGTGAGCAACATCTGCTGAAGCCTTTTTCTCGTTTTTCCTGTAAAAGTAAACCACACCATAATCTTCACATCTGATTTTCTTTAGGTCATCAGGCAGTGAACCGAAACTTTGTTCAATCTCATTCCATGTTTCCAGTATTATATCATCAGCCTCTTTACGCATACTGTTTGTCCGTTCTCCCAGATCAGAAGTCTTTTTTATCAAAATCTGACGGGAATTATACAGATCAATGAAATTTTTAAAGCGAACCTTTACTACTGCTATTGTAGGATTGGTAACAGGACTGCCTCCTTTGTGGAGTCTCATTTCCTCACCTTCAATTATTTTATTACCCCAGGTGATCAGCTCTTTTTCAGTACGTACAGAAGGGATAGTAAGTTCATTGGGCGATAGTCCGTAAAAAGATCTTATACTGGCAGGTATGTCCCCCCTGTATATTGCCATATTCATCACTCTGACAAAATGTGTCAGGTATATTTTTGCCTTACGGAATGCTTCCTGGAACTCCTTACTTCTGGCATTCTGTGATGCCGTAGCCAAACGGTATATCTGAATATGATTTTCAAAAAGAGTAATAAACTTTTGTAAAACGACAATTATTCTTGCGGGATAAGCCAGATGTGAAGGTGGGACTTCTTTTCCCTTTTCAAGAGCCCTTTTTATAGCTCTGATACGCGCTGCATCAGTATTCGGTAATCTACGGTATGGCATAAGTAAAAAGTAATAATATGATAGTGAAAATATTTGCGAATATAATAATTATATAATTCTTTATGATGCTATTCGCAGAATGTGTCAGATAATTTTTTTATATGAGAATACAGAGTTATTTAATACTTTTTTATGAATATCAGAAATCATTAATAATATTTACGAAATCGCTTGAAAATCAATTTATTTACCCCTACCCCAAGGGGAGTAAATTGATTTTGACTTCGTCGAGCTCTCCCGACAAGTCGGGATCGGTTCTTCGCTCCCCCTGGAGCCGGGGTAGACGAAGAAAATCAATGAAATATTGTGTATGATTCCTGATACTCATAATACTTTTTTATGAATAGCCTTAAAAATATTCGGAGGATTATAGTATTGTTTAGTATATTTATAAATGGTATTTAAACTGAAAGCTTATTAATAAAACCCCAAATAGTTATGTTTGAAAGAGAGATATATATTAAAAGAAGGGAAGAGCTTCACAAAAAGGTAAAATCGGGAATAGCAATATTTCCTGGCAATAATGAAGCTCCAATGAATTATCCGGCCAATAGTTTTCGTTTCAGGCAGGATAGTGATTTTCTTTATTTTTTCGGTCTTGATCTTCCCGGTTTTGCAGGTTTGATGGATTTTGATTCGGGGAATGATTATTTATTTGGGAATGATTTTGATCTGGATGACATTATATGGATGGGACCACAGCCTACAGTAAAAGAGCTGGCACATAAATGTGGAATAAAATCCATATTGGCTTTCACAGAGCTTGAAGGAACAGTAAGAAAAGCATTATCGGAGAAGCGTAAGATCCATTATCTGCCTCCATACAGAGGAGAGACAAAGATGCTACTGGGCTCTTTGTTGAAAGAGAATCCCTGCAGCATGAATACCTCTGGTTCCGAAGAGCTGATTAAGGCAGTTGTATCTTTAAGATCAATAAAAGGGGAAGAAGAGATAGAAGAAATTGAGAGAGCAGTTGATACTGCATATGAAATGCATGTAACGGCAATGGAAATGTGCAAAGAGGGTGTTGTTGAAAAGGAAATAGCAGGAGTTATAGAAGGTCTTGCACTTGCAAGAGGAAAGGGCACTTCTTTTCCGGTTATACTAAGTATCAATGGACAGACTCTTCATAATCATTATCATGGTAATATATTAAGAAAAGGCAGGATGATGGTTGTTGATGCAGGGTCTGAGTCGGAACTCCATTATGCTTCCGATATTACAAGAACAACACCTGTTGGAGGCAGGTTCAGCCAGTTACAGAAAGAGATATATGAAATTGTTCTGAAAGCCAATATAGAGGCTATAAAAAAAGCTGTTCCGGGAGGCTCAAATTTAGATACTCATTTAACAGCATGCCGGGTTATCGCCTCTGGTTTGAAAGAAACAGGGCTGATGAAAGGAGATATTGATGAGGCCGTGGCAGAAGGAGCCCATGCTCTTTTTATGCCACATGGTATCGGACATATGATGGGGCTGGATGTACATGATATGGAGGCTCTCGGAGAAAACTACGTCGGCTATAATGCTCAGGTGAAAAGAAGCAATCAGTTTGGTCTTGCCTTTCTCAGGTTTGCTTTGCCCTATAAAAAGGGACATGTTTTTACAATTGAACCGGGAATATATTTTATTCCGGAACTGATAAACAAATGGCGTTCTGAAAAGAAATTCAC
>JAAYDB010000122.1 GCA_012729475.1 Bacteroidota bacterium | reverse complement strand
TTTCATGTAATGAAGGTACAAAACTCCAGTTTCCTGTTAAACTCCTTACAGCCAGAGTTATCAACAATGAGTGGAGGTTTTTAGACGACTTGTCCCGATTTATCGGGAGTCTGACGGCCCGGCGGTAGGGTTCAGTAAGCGTTACCCGACGCAAGCACCGCCACAAATCTGTCCCGATAGGCCATAAAGCTGTCACGGTGCAAGGAGGGTATGCGTGCCCCGACGAAGCGTAGCGAAGACGGGGGCGTGGTTTTTGCCATCCAGGTACAAATTTTGATCGAAGATACGCGTGTCGCGGTACAAGTTTAATCGGAGCCGGGAAACTATCACGGTGCAGAATATTTTTTAGGAGCACTGGCGCAGTGTTGCGTTACAAATATGATCGGAGCCAGGAAACTGTCAAGATGCAGAATTTAAATTGCGGACAGGTGTGGGTGTCCGGATGCAAGTTTTGCAGGATTTGTCATGGGAGCAGGGTTTTGCAAAAACCATGACGAGCTTATTGACCCTACCGTCCGTGTTATGTTTAGGCGTTTATTGTTGTCCCGATGAGATTGAGAAATTTGTTACTAAAAGGTCATGTTTCATGTAAAATTCATAATTTTGTCATGTTGTAGTAATACAATAATCATTTGACAATGATTGAAGCTGTCGGCAATGGGTACGCACCAAAACCGACAGCTTGCTTTTCTACCCTAACCACCTGGTAGATTGCGTCTTGTAATTTTTCACTTATGAACAATTGTAATTGGCAATACTTCCCTATTATAGACACTTGTTGTCGCTCCAAGTCTTTTTGCAGGTTGCCAGTCAGGGATTTGAGACAGGATTTTTTCAAATTCTGTATTCATTTCAGGATTATCACACCCCTTGATAATATGACTATCCCTAACTTTCCCATCCTTACCTATTATGAAGCTGTAGGTTATTTTATAATTGCCATCTTTGTATTTTTTTGCAAAGGGACCTATTTGACTAGTCATCCAATCAGACCATTCACCTTGTATAAACTTTGCCATATCAGATACATCTCCGGCGAAATATACAAGATCATCTGACCCGGCTGTTGCCTGGACAACCCAATAACTATGACCCAGTGCTTCCCGGACTTCATCAACACGACTTAATGGTATTGATTCATCAATTAAAAGGAAGATCCAGGTATTGTCTGGATATCTTTTTTTATACCATTCCTGCCCTTTATCAGCTATTTCCTGCAACGAACACAGTTTTTTGTCGATGTAATTACCATCCTTTTTAATTTCAATTTTTTGTTTAAACTGACCATACTGTTCCTGAACGGGTTCAGATGGAGCAATAACAGATACCGGCAGGCTGCTATCAGGGGTTACGATTTCGCCCCTTTTGCCGAAAGCCATCAGCAACAGGGCCAGCAATGGGAGAAAGGTCGCCACCTTCCAACACCATGCTTTACTGGTTTTTGATTTGTTCATCATAGTAATACGCTTTTTAATTTGACAATGATTAAAACTATTAGCAAGTGCGAACGATTGATGTCCAACACATTTTTGAATTATAAGTAATTGATATTTAGTTGAATCGACACCCGAATTAAGAGTGTGTTCATCAGCTTGAAACTCATGGATGTCTTTAAGGTCTCGTCCCATACGATAAATAAGTGGATTAAACCAATAGATGATTTTAACCAATTCCATCAGCATAAGATCATAGAAATGTCCATGTCTGATGTGTGATAATTCGTGGGTTACGATTGCTTCTGCATTTGTTTCGTAATCGTGGCGGGAAATCAGAATCCGCTTTCTAAATGAAAAAGCTGGAATATCTGCATTATGAATCATTACCTGTATGCCAGATAGAGTCGTTTTTCGTGATTTCCTAAATAGCTGCAAAACTGAAAAGATGCTGTAAACAAATAGTAATAGAGAAATGAAAACGCCAGTCAAGTATATGAAAAGTAAAACCGTTCTGGTCGAAATAACAATTGGTTCAGATGTATTTGAATTTGTATAAGAGGAATAGGCTGATGGTGTGGATTCATCATTCTGTATTGGTTTTTCAATAATTGTATTGCCCTGAAAGATCGGATCCAATTTAATTGAAACGATTGGATTGTTTGATTGCGGTAAATAAACTAATGGAATAACTACTGAAGCAAATACGATTAACATTAATACTAATCGGCTGATTCGAAAAATAGTTTCATTCCGCATCAGTAAACGGAAGGAAAGATACAGAAGACTTAGAACCAGTGTGGACTTAAACAAGAATAACAACCAGCTATTCATTTTTTTGTTTTTTTGCGAGATTCAGCTTGACGAATTAATTCCTGAATTTCTTCTGTCGAAATCTTTTGTTCTTCAACAAACATGGAAACTACAGAAGAATACGAAGCGTTGAAGTACTTGCTCACCAGATTTTTGATGGAACTATTACTAAATTCTTCACGTGTGATGATAGCAAAGTACCGATAGGTATTACCGAACTGTTCGTGATTTAGAAATCCCTTATCTTCCAATCCACGTACCATTGTTGATATTGTATTATAATGTGGTTTAGGCTTGGGGAATAGTTCGATTAGGTCTTTGACAAACATTGGACCTTCTTGCCAAAAGAATTCCATAATTTCTTCTTCTCGATTGGTCAGATGTTTCATAAATAGTTTATTTGTTTATGCAAAGATAACTATTGATTTTAGTTTTGCAACTATTTATTATAGTTATTTTACTAAAATCTATAGTTTATTCCTTTTTTGACCCTAATTTGTCCAGAAATGATATCGCTTAAACATAACGGCCCGGCAATATGGGGAGGTTGTGTTACCCGACGCAATGCCGACTGAACTGCCAATCCTGTTTCTTTAGTAGAGGGCTTCTTTCTGCTGGAAAAGGAGGGTATGCGTGCCCCGACGAAGCGTAGCGAAGACGGGGGCGCACTTTTTGCCATCATTGTACAAAATTTTATCGTCTGCAGGCGCTATCGCGATACAAGTTTGATTGGAGCCACTAATTTATCCCCGGTTACAAAGTTGTTGGCGTTCACTTGCGCAGCGAAGGCGGTAAAATTTATCTCGAAGGCAGTAATTTATCATGGTGCAGAAATTTTATTGCGACGGCGCGAGGGGAAAATTTAAAATTCAAGTTTTCTATTTTGTAAGCTCTTAGTCAAAGCTTTGGAAAAGGCGTTGGCTTAAGTAGCTTTGGCAATTTGCCTGCAAAAAAATGATCATTTGAGCCTGTATTGAGACAACATCGGATTTTTCCTTCAAAAATGAGTTTTCCTAGGCCAGTTGTGTTCTTGGAGTTGATCGACAAGTTGGTGGCGTATTGCAACCACCGTGGCACCTGCTCGCATCAGAGCAACTCCGTCTTCCAGGGAAGCCACACCGCCTGAAGCTTTTATCCCTATACGATCTCCCACAGTCTCTTTAATAAGGTTGATGTTGTGAATGGTAGCCCGACCAGGGCCAAATCCCGTACAGGTTTTTATGAAATCCGCTCCGCAGTCCACCACGAGTTTCGAAGCCGCGATGATTTGTTTGTCGGTAAGTACACCGACCTCGATAATCACTTTGAAAGGAACATCGAACGATTTGGCCACTGCCATAACTTCCAAAATATCTGACGATACAAGCCTGTAGTCGCCTTTCAGGAATGCCGAAATATTCATTACCATGTCTAAATCAGTGGCCCCGCGTTTCAATCCTTGTTCAGCCTCAGTACACTTAACAAGCGTAGTTACCCCTCCGCAGGGGAATCCTACTGGAATCTGAGCACGAATATTAGTCCCTTTAAGGGTATCTGCCAGGTGACCAATATATTGCGGAAAGGCCACAACAGCTCGAAAACCATACATTTTCGCTGATTCACAGGCGGATTGTACATCATCTTCGGTCGCCGTTATTGTGAGAGCCTCAGAATAATCTGTTGCTGATACAAGGCCCTTGATCTCCTCATCTCTAATATTTAACATGTTACTTCTCTTTTAAATTATTATTATAAAATCTAACACATCTGACTTATGACCTTACATTTATTTCCCGAAAAGAATGGGGTTGCCTTTCAATCTTAAATATTCATCAGATTAGTGCCATATTTCTTAAAATTTGTTTTAATTTTTGCCTTTCCATTTATGTCTTCAGGTGCGTTTTGTCTTTCTAGTTCACCATAAATTATAGCGGGATCATTTATTCCATGAACATCAGTCAGTGTCTTTCTACGTCTGTCTCGATGTACTTCAAATTGATAATTTACTCTTTTGAGAAATAGGATTGAAATGATATATTCTTTGTATTCAGAAGCATCCATGTTAACTCTCAAAATATCACAGCCTTCAAAAAGGAAAGATTCTGTATGTTGTAATGAAATTTTATTTGCTGTTTATTTCTTTTCAAAATGAGTTCATAAATATCGTCATTTTCCTGGAGTTATAAGAATTTTAAAAATTTTTACGAGCGGGCCAAGTCCCGATAGAAAGCACTAAGTTTTATTGTCACGATTATACTGTTAATGGTGCAGGATTACATTTTTAGTTTATGCATTCAACTATCATGTAGTCAATGGCTTGCCCATAACGGTTGGCGGTATAATTAGTAAGCGTTACCCTGACAGAGCGAAGCGCTCGTCAGGGTTTGGTGCGGTTTTTGCTATCCGGGCACTATATCCATAACCCATTGTAGGATTAAGTCTTGGTTCCCATCCCGGATATTTTTCGAATAATAGGAATAACCTTCCGTCTGGTTTAAAATCTTTCTGTAAATCTTCTGATACAACAATTTCGATACTTAAAGAATTTTTATCACCCTGCCCATATAACATTTCTGATGCCAGCCAAAGAAAAAGACAGGATAGAATAAGATAAGGAGCACGAGATAACGATAAATTTGTGGTATCCGTCCTAGCAAGTACACACTCTTAAGCCGATTTAAGAGCATTATGAGAGGACCAGGTTTTGTGGGAGCAAATCTGAGAGTTTGTTGGCCGGATAATCCGGGATAATTTCCAAGACCTTTTTT
>JAAYDB010000177.1 GCA_012729475.1 Bacteroidota bacterium | reverse complement strand
GTTTTTTCATAATACCTTATTTTTCAGGATATGACCACAGAATAAATAATTATGTTGCTTCAGCAACACCGAAGCAGGCAATTTATACAAATATAATACTAATTGCTAAATGTAATTGGAACTGATGTGAAAAAATGTAACCTGGATATTGAAATAAAGCAACAGAATTATTTTGTTATTTCTAAAAGAACGGGTAAGTTTGTTACTCATTTACCTGAATTAATGCTCAGCAGTCTAATTACATCAGAAACGAGGATCAAACTGCTTAAGAAATTTTTTCTGAACGGCAGTACCCGGGCTCATTTACGGGGGTTGGAAGCAGAGTTCGGGGAATCTTCAAATGCCATACGCATTGAGCTGAACAGGTTTGAGGAAGCCGGCCTGCTGAATTCGCTGTGGGAGGGCAATAAGAAGATCTTTCAGGCTAACAGGGATCATCCCCTGTATTGTGATATTCATAGTATAATACTTAAGGAGACGGGTATCGACCGTGTTATAAATAAGGTAATACACCGGCTCGGTAATCTTAATAGTGTTTATCTCACAGGCGATTTTGCCATGGGGAAGGACAGTCAATTGATTGAACTGATCCTGGTTGGGGAAGAGATAGACCGTGAATATCTTGCCCGGAAAGTTATGCAGGCTGAGGAGATGGTAGGAAGAAAAGTGAGCTATATTGTTCTCAGCACCTCAGAAGCAGAACGCTACCTGCTTGATATGAATCCGTCAGAACTGCTTCCCTTATGGGATTGTAAGGGAGAAGAACTGACAACAAAATAAAAAGGGTTACTGTTCCCTTATTGTGATATAAAGCAATAAAATACAGGCAAATAATCCTTTGTTGCTCATACTGCCAGCCTGTGAGTGACGGGGCGAAAGCATGTCCGGAGGTGAAAAATTTATGGCAAAAAAAATACTTATTTTAGCCGGGACACATTTTCAGATACCTGTGATTGAATATTCGAAAAGAATGGGACATCATGTTATTACCTGTGATAACAGACCCTCAAATCCGGGCCACCAGTTTGCAGATGAGTATTACAATGTAAGCACGACTGATATAAAAGGAGTAGTGGATCTTGCCATAGCAAAAAACATTGATGCTGTTCTGGTATATGGTTCAGACCCCGCAGCAATAACTGCGGCCTGTGTTTCAGAACAACTGAATTTGCCCGGGAACAGTTATGAATCAGTGTCAGTTTTATCCGATAAAGGACTTTTCAGAAAGTTTCTAAAAGATAATGGATTTCCTGCTCCTGTTTATGGAGTTTTTAAATCATATAATAAAGCATATGCATTTTTTTCTGATACAGGGAAAACCTGTTTTGTAAAACCTGTGGATTCAAGTGGTAGTAAAGGTATATCGAAACTAAATCCGGGTGATGTACTTAAGCCGGCGTTAGACTATGCAATGCAATTTTCAAGAAAACGAGAAATAATAATAGAGGAAAAAATTGAGAGAAAAGGTCCTCATATACATGGAGAGGCATTTGTCCTCAACGGTGAATTAATATTTTTGATGCTTGGCGATCAATATTTCAGTCAGGTTACTGTTACTGCACCTATGTCAACGACAGTGCCTAGTATATTCCATGCAGATATAATGCAGGATATTACAAACGAATTGATAAAGATTATAAAACTGATTGGATATTCTAGTGGAGGATTGAATATTGAAATCATCCGGGGGCAGAACAATAAAATATATTTCAATGAAATAGGTGCCCGTAATGGAGGTAATTTCATGCCGGATCTTGTTTCCATGGCTACAGGATTTAAGATGGTAGCAGCTAATGTTAATGCAGTTTTGGGAGAACCTGTCGATATAAAATACAAGTATCCGGAGCAAAATTATTATACACAGCTAATACTTCATAGCCATGATAATGGTGTTTATAATGGAAATAATCTACCATATGAATTTAACACTAACCTAATTTTTCGTAAAGAATATTTTAATATAGGAGATTATGTTCATACTTATAAAGATTCCAGGCATGTAATAGGCGTTTACCTTTATGAATTTCAGCAAAAAGGAAAATGTCTGGATTTTATTAATTACATTCAAATGAATAAAATTATAAAACTTGGAATGTCTGATGATAAATTTTAAACAAAAAAAATTATCTAAAAATGAAATTTTTAATTATTTGATTGAAAACCAGGATATCTTCATTCCACGCTTGGATACTCGTTTAAATATCGCTGAATATGCATTAAAACTACATTTGTATGCTAGGCATTTCTGTGCTTTTAACAACGAAAAATTGGTTGGACTGATCGCTTGTTATTATAATGATCATTTAAGTAGAACAGGTTTTATTAGTTCAGTATCAGTTAATAAAAAGTATCAGGGCTTAGGTATAATGACTAATCTTCTTGATCTTGTAATAGATTATGGTAAGAAGAATAATTTCGAGAAACTTAAACTTGAAGTACGGCCTGAAAATAATTCTGTTACAGCTATTTATAAGAAAGTAGGATTTTATGAGGTTACAGGTTCTAAAAGTTGTGTGTTAATGGAAATCCGACTAAAGAAATAATACAATAATCATAATATATCACCTAAATATAATTCATTGAGGCTTAAGGAAGAAGCCCTAATAAGAGTAATGATTTATTCAATCTATACAAAAATTATACTAACAACTTTACTTAAAAATAGAAACTATCAAGGCAATTTAGGTTCTAGAATGATCTAGGTAACAGTTAAAATACAATTTTTATTTTAATTTTGTTATAATATTTATGGTCTGAATATAAGTACTAAAGTCTATCACCAAATTAATATCTAGCTATCATGGGCAAAGTTTTTTTGTTAAAAAATCCGCTTAGCGTTATTTTTCTGTTTTTTTTCATTTTAACATTAACACGCTGTTCATCCGTAAAATTTTACTCTGATCCAAGCCTAAAGAATGAGACCGGATTACGTTACTACTCTCTGAAACCTTATTTGCTAGTGGAATACAAAGCAGAAAAGGATAATTCTATTAAAACAACTATAGTTTTTTTACCCGATATTTCTGATCCCCAATTCTTGGTTATCAAACCGGGAATTGGCTCACATGAACTTAAAATGAATTTTGAGAACAGTGCACTTACATCTTATGGGCTAGTTGCAGAATCAGAATATCCGGAACTGTTTGAATCAATTGCCTCTATGCTGTCAAAGAGTGCTTATGCTGCCCAGGGTTTCGGAGGGTCAGAAACATCTGCACAGAATGGTTCTGAACAGAACTTTCAGTTATTTGAGCTCATCTCCGATGCCAGTGGTACAAGACTGAAAGAAGTTACACCACTTTCTTCAAACCAGTAACAAAATGAATATACCCTGTCTTACCCGCCGAAGCTTAAGCGAAGGCGGGCCCCTGCCATATATTTCTGAGCTATGACAAGCACAATACTGAATAAAAAGATAAATCTCCGAAGCCTGACACATACCGTTGGTACAGGCTGGCTCTCTCCTTTGCCCGACCTGAGGGATTACACCACAGGTCATGATGAGATAAAGGTTTTTAACAAAAGACTCGGACTTACTGCAAAAAAACACACAATGCCATCTGTTGTTGATCTCAGGCAGTGGTGTTCCCCGGTTGAAGACCAGCTAAGTCTTGGATCATGCACTGCCCATGCCGGGGCCGGCATAGTGGAATATTTTGAGAAACGGGCTTTTGGTAAGCATATTGAAGCCTCACGTCTTTTCCTTTACAAAGCCACAAGAAATATGATGCAGGTAAGCGGAGACACGGGAGCCTGGCTGAGGGACACTATGGGGGCACTTGTTTTGTGCGGAGTGCCTGCCGAGAAATACTGGCCTTATGATATTGATAAATTTGACATTGAGCCGGGAAGTTTTGTCTATGCACTTGCCGATAATTACCAGTCGCTTAAATATTTTTGTCATGACCCACAGGGGCTTGATTTACCCGTAACTGATATTCTGGCCTCAGTGAAAAAATATCTTGAGGCAGGTATCCCGTCTATGTTTGGTTTCTGGGGTTTTCAGTCATTTGAGAACTCGGAACAGCCCGGGGATATACCCTATCCCTGTAAGGGTGAGTCGGCACAATGGGGACATGCTGTTGTTGCAATGGGTTATGACAACAACAAAAGGATACGGAACACCTTATGTGATACAGTCACAAATGGAGCACTGCTTATTCGTAACTCATGGGGCACAGACTGGGGCGACGCTGGTTACGGCTGGCTTCCTTATGATTATATCCTCAACCGCCTGGCCCTTGATTTCTGGTCGCTTATTGAAATGAAATGGATAGATTCCGGAGAATTTGGTCTATAGGAGAGGAATTAGGATCTTATTCTTTCAGCTTTAATGTAGTTAATTATATCTTTTTAATTTTGTTCTGTATTTAATCTAAGCTTATGAAACAGACCTATAGAATTTTTATTTTTTCAATAATCGTTTTAAGTAGTTGCACTAGTACTGAAAAGCTGAGTTATCTTTATAACTTGCCCGAATCAAGTGAACCCCAATATTTCTCTTTTGATGTACCTGATTATAAAGTACAATATAGAGACATATTATATATTACCGCTAAAGCTATGAATGCACAGGGTTCTATTGAAGATTTATTGTTAGGGGTAGGTAGTTATAATCAATCTGCCTATTTACGAGATGAAGCTAGTCAATATATTATTGGTTATGATGTTAATGAAGATGGAAATATATTTCTTCCCATAGTAGGAGAATTACAGGTTGCAGACAAAACTATTGAACAAATTCGCATATTATTACAGTCGGAGATAGATAAATATTTCAATAATACATATGTCGATTGTAAATTATTAAGTTTCAAGTTTACAGTAATGGGAGAGGCAAAATCGCCAGGAACATATATTAATTACAATAATTACCTTACCGTATTAGAAGCAATCGGTCGGGCTGGTGGAGTTGGAGATTACGGTCGACGGGACAGGGTACTTGTTGTTCGTCCTTCGGAAGGAGGTTCGAAGACATATCGAATTAACTTGCAAGATAAGGCTTTGCTCTCTTCTGAAGCCTATTTCCTGCAGCCGAACGATGTTGTAATAATAGAATCAGTTGAACATAAGGTATTCAATATGAATTTACCAACATTTTCGTTCATTCTGACAACATTGACAAGTGCGATAACAACAACACTTTTATTGATTAACTTCTTTGGGAATTAATAACATATTATTTATCTATATTTCAATTTATCTATATTTCAACCCTGGGTTTTCGATTGAAATTAGTAATTTAATTACAGTATTTTGAACCTGAATTACTTAATTATTGCGAACCTGTTTAATTGAATATATGCAAAAATGAATACAATCGACAATACTAAAATTCCTAAATCGTCTGGAACCAATTCATATCCTGGCTACCAGTATAATCCTGTTAATCTCAACTATGATGAGGTAATAGATTTTAAGCGTTATTTTTCGTTATTTATAAGCAATTGGTACTGGTTTGCAGGTGCTTTGTTTATAGCATTAAGTATTGCATATGGTATTAACCGGTGGTCTGAGGATGTTTTTACTGTTTCAGCCATTTTACTTATTGAAGATGAACAATATGGTAGTAATTTAAGCGGGGTTGAACAATTTATTCCAGGCGGGGGTATTTTCAAGGGACAGCAGAACCTGAAAAATGAAATGGGTATACTAAAATCTTTTTCGCTTAATTATAAAGTTATGGAGCAGTTACCGGAATTCTGGGTTACATATACTGGAGTTGGAAGAAGGGGAATAGCTGAAAGCAGACAATATAAGAATACACCTTTTAAAGTTATTTTTAATTCACTGGAAGAACAAATAAAAGGTCAAAAAATAGATATTAAGATCTTATCAGATAATAAATATAAAATAAAGGTTGGCGAAGTCATCGAGAAGGAAATGAATTTTGGTGAACAGTTTATAACTGATTCTTATGATTTCAAAATAATAAAACAGGGCAATTATAAATTTGATGAAAATGAATCAAACAAATTTTATTTCTGGTTTAATAGCCTTGAGAATTTGACAAACGATTACAGGAGAAAACTTAATGTTGTGCCAATTGAAGAAGAGGCAAGTTTGGTATCACTAACAACCAGTGGGTTTAATGCTGGACAGGAAACGGAATATCTTAATAAATTGATGGACGTATATATTGAGATGGGTCTTGAATTGAAGAATGAAACAGCAGATAATACAATTGAATTTATTAATGAACAGCTTGGATTTATTTCAGATTCATTAAGACTAGTTGAAAACAATCTTGAAAATTTCAGGTTAAAATATGAACTTTTAGACTTAGGGACTGAGGCTACATTGTTGCAATCAAGATTAGAAAGATATGAAAATGAAAAATATATTATTGATTTTGAAAAACGATACTACGAATACCTGCTTGATTATATTGAATCAAAGAATGAATCTGCAGAAATTATTTCACCTTCACTTGTAGGTATTAATAATCAAAATTTGAGTCGATTAGTCAATGATCTAGTTGAGTTACAACAACAAAAAAAACAGATATCGTTCAATCTGAAGGATGACTTACCTGCGGTAGGACTTATTGACAACCAAATCTCTGATGCAAGGATAACTCTAAAGGAAAATGTTTTGAATAGCCTGAGAAATACTACAAAGCTTTTGGATGATGCAAAAATAAGAATAGAGGAAGTCGAGAAAGGAATTCAGAAGTTACCAGGAACAGAAAGACAACTTTTAAACATACAACGTAAATTTGACCTTAATAATACAGTATATAATTATCTTATGGAGAAAAGAGCTGAGGCAGGGATTGCAAAGGCATCAAATATTGCTGACAATAGAATTATTGATAGTGCCGAATCTTTTAATTCTTCCCGCATCAAGCCTAAGGAGAGGCATAATTACCTTATTGCATTTATATTAGGTTTATTTATTCCCACAGGTCTGCTTATATTTTTTGATCTGCTGAACAACAAGATCATTGACAGGCGTGATATTGAAAAGGCAACAGACATACCTATTCTTGGCTTTATAGGGCATAGTGATTTAAAATCAGACATTCCAGTTATCGATAAGCCTGGTTCAACTATTGCAGAATCGTTCAGGTCAATTCGTACCAGGCTTAAATTTTTCTCTAATAATGATACTTCAAAAGTTATAGCCATTACCTCAACTGTAAGTGGTGAAGGGAAGACATTTATATCGGTTAATACAGCGTCAATTATAGCTATGCTGGGTAAAAAAGTTCTCTTGATTGGCCTTGATTTACGTAAACCTAAATTACACAAGCTTCTGGGTATAAGCAACAACATAGGTTTGACTTCATATTTAATAGGAGAAACTGGTTATGAAGGCATTGTATTTAATACTAAAATTGCCAATCTGTTTTTTACGCCTTCTGGAAAAATTCCTCCTAACCCGGCGGAATTAATTGAATCAGAAAGAATGGTTGATTTTTTTAAAAGAGCTAGAAAACAATACGATTATATAATTGTTGATACACCTCCCGTTGCTATTGTTACGGATACTTTGTTATTAACCCCTTATGTAGATATTAATCTTTTTGTTGTAAGGCAACGATATTCTTCTAAGAACACAATAGATCTAATTAATGATCTTGAGGAACAAGGAGGGTTGAAAAATATTGGTATATTGATTAATGACATAAGTATATCAGGATATTATGGGTATGGTTTAAGATATGGTAATACAATGGGCTATCGAGGTTATTACGGATATGATCTTTATGGAGAATATGGATATAGAACTTATAATTATGGAGGAGAAGATAAAGACTATTATACAGATGATCATATTTAAGTATTAGTTAAAGAGCAACATATTAAATAATTTATTCGAGTTAATAAGAGTGGAAGTATTCTTTTTAAATAATTAACATAAATGGAAAAAATTTATTCAAAAGTACAGACAGAAACGCTATTACATTTGGTTTACAGGCTTAGTGAGGTTAATGGAAGAACCAATATTGCCCCTGAGAATGAATTTCTTCAATTAGCCAGTATTAAAATGTTTAAAGGTCAAACGTTTCATGCTCATAAACACATCATAAAAGAAAAATTAACTAATATCGCACAGGAAAGCTGGTTAGTAATACAGGGAAGCGTTAAATGTATTTTTTATGATCTTGATGATACAATAATTGCTGAACCAATATTAAAACCAGGAGACTGTTCAATGACTTTTCGAGGAGGGCATAATTATCTGATTTTAGAGGATAATACAATTGTTTATGAATATAAGACGGGTCCATATCTTGGTCAGGAGAATGATAAAGTTTTTTTAACTGATATTAGCAAATAAAATTTATAAATGAAGAAAGCTTTTATTACGGGAATAAATGGACAGGATGGAAGTTATCTTACAGAGTATCTTTTAAGTCTTGGATATGAAGTATACGGAATTATAAGAAGAAATTCAGTGCCTGAGCATCAACAAAGTAGGATAGAGTTCGTGAGGACAAATTTACATATAAGTTATGGTGATCTTTCAGATGTATCAGGCTTAGAAAGATTGTTAAGAGAAGTTCAGCCTGATGAAATATATAATTTAGCTGCTCAAAGTCATGTCAGAATTAGTTTTGATGTACCTCAGTTTACTGTTCAGACTAATGCTTTGGGGGCGTTGAACCTGCTGGAAGCATATAGGAATACATGTCCTAATGCAAAATATTATCAAGCAAGTTCTTCGGAGATGTTTGGTAATTCAGTAGATCCAGATAATTATCAAAGAGAAACAACACCAATGCGGCCAACCAGCCCTTACGGTTGTGCTAAGGTGTTTGCATTTAACATTACAAGAAACTATAGAAATAGCTATAATCTTCATGCTGTGAATGGGATTCTGTTTAATCATGAATCTCCCAGACGCGGGAGTAATTTCGTAACAAACAAAGTTGTAAAAGGTGCGGTTATGATAAAGAGAGGTTATGCGAAAGGGCTAGAACTTGGAAATATGGATTCGTACAGAGATTGGGGCCATTCAAAGGACTATGTAAGGGCAATGCATATGATTTTAAATCATTATATACCGGATGATTTTATTGTTGCTACTGGCCAGACACACTCAGTTAGGGAAATGACGGAATATGTATTTTCTAAACTTGACCTTGATTATAATGAGTTTGTTACACAGAA
Organism: Bacteroidota bacterium; assembly: GCA_012729475.1. GTDB lineage: Bacteria > Bacteroidota > Bacteroidia > Bacteroidales > VadinHA17 > LD21. The sequence continues at coordinate 18,600 of JAAYDB010000177.1, read as the reverse complement.
TCCAAAATATTTAAGACCGGAAGAATTAACATATTTAAGAGGTGATAGTACAAAATTAAGAAATACATTTAATTGGATACCTGAGTACACATTTGAAACACTTTTAGATGAAATGATTAATTTCTGGCTTGAAAACATTAAATAATTATGATGGAAGAAAATATTTTTTTTCAGATCGACAAAATAAAATCGATCGGGAAAAATGTAATCATTGGGAAAACAGTCAGAATAAGATACCCGGAATTGGTTGAAATTGGAGATAATGTAATTATTGACGATTTTACCTATATTTCTACAGCCCTTAAGATCCATTCGAACGTTCATATTTCAGCCGGCTGTAAAATTATTGGTGGTAAAAAAGCTTTTGTTGAAATGAAGGAATTTTCAACTTTAGCTCCAAATGTTGTTCTTTCAGCGGGTACCGATGATTATTTAAGCGGGATAGCAACTCCATTGGTACCAATGAGTTATAAGGCGAATGCAAGAATTGGTAGTATTATTATTAATAAACATTGTATAATTGGAGCTGGATCAGTAGTATTGCCAGATGTTGTTCTTGAAGAAGGTTCAGGACTTGGTGCATTATCTTTGGCAAAACGTTCACTTCATGAATATACTCTTTATGCGGGGATTCCTGCAAGACAGATAAAGAAAAGAAATAAATCAGAGATACAATTTCTTGAAAATAAATATAGAAATGAGAAATGATTTTATTCCACAAATGGAACCTTGGTTTGATATTGAAGAGAAGAATGCCCTAAATCGATACATGGAGGAAGGGGGGTGGTTAACCGAGTTCAGAAAAACAACTGATTTTGAAAACAAAATTTCAGAATACACAGGGGCCAAGCATTGTATTGTCGTAAATAATGGTACTATAAGTCTTACCTTGATGGCTTTAGCTGCCGGGATTAATGCAGGCGACGAAGTTATAGTTCCTAATTATACAATGATAGCTACTCCTAACTCAATAAAAATGATAGGAGCTATTCCGGTTTTTGTAGATGTGGAAAAAGAAACCTTATGTATGGATATAGCCAAAATAGATAAGGTTATCACTAAAAAAACAAAAGCTATTATTTTAGTTACAGCCAATGGGAGATATCCAAAAGCAGGAATTGAGGCATTTAGTAAATTAGCAAAAGAAAGAAATTTAATTCTATTGGAAGATTCAGCACAGTCATTGGGGTCATTTTATCCTAATAAGAAACATCAAGGGACTGTTGGAATGGCAGGTAGTTTTTCCTTCTCTGCTCCAAAAGTTATTTCGACTGGCCAAGGGGGAGCAATAATTACAAATAATGATGAGCTAGCTGGTAAAATACGAAAACTTAAAGATTTCGGACGTTCAGGTGGAGGGAACGATGTTCATGATACAATTGGTTATAACTTTAAATTTACAGATATACAAGCAGTTATTGGGATTGAACAAATAAAGAAACTTAATTGGAGGATTAATAGGAAAAAAGAAATCTTATTAAAATACAAAGAAAAATTAAGAGGGCTCAATGAAATTTCTTTTTTTGATCAGGATCTTGAATATACAACACCTTGGTTTATTGATATCCTTGCGAATAAACGAGATGATTTAATGTTATATCTCAAAGAAAAAGGAATTGGAAGTCGTCCAATGTATCCACCAATTAATGAACAATTAGCCTATAACACAGAAGGAACTTATCCTATTTCACGTATGATAGGTGGTAAAGGCTTGTGGTTACCCTCATCTTCGCAGCTTACCGATTCAAATATTTCAATAATTGCTCAAAAAATCATTGATTTCTATAAATAGGATGACTAAGTTCTTTAAATTTAGTCATTATCGAAACTTATTTACTAGTGGTCATCCCCGCACTCTACGGGCAAAAAAGAATATATTAGTTTCTTTTATAAGCAGAATTGTTGCCATAACTATTAATTTTATTGTAGTCCCATTAACATTATCATATGTAGGTAAAGTTGAATATGGTATATGGATGACATTATCCTCAATTATTGCATGGTTTTCCTATTTTGACATAGGATTAGGAAATGGATTAAGAAATAAATTGGCAGAAGCTTTGGCAACGAACGATAAAGAAACTGCTAAAATCTATATTAGTTCAACATATGCATTAATTAGTTTTCTTGCGCTTTTAATGTTTATCTGTTTATATATTGCCGCTTATTTTATTTCCTGGAATAAAGTATTTAATACGGATACAATATCTAATGAGGATCTGCAAAAAGTAGTCATTATGGTTTTCTTCTTATTTTGCACAGGATTTATTTTTAAATTACTATCATCACTGCTACAGGCTCTACAAAAATACTGGATAAAAGATGTTATTGGTATTATAGCACAATTAGTTGGATTGGCGGGAATTTTTATATTAGTAAAAACAACTGAAGGATCTTTATTCAATCTTTGTTTAATATATGCTGGTAAAACTCCTATTGTTATGTTATTGGCTTCAATATTATTATTTTCAAGAAATCTGAGTTATTTAAGACCAAGAATTTTATACGTTCAATTACGTAGAGCTTTACCATTGATTAATCTTGGATTCAGATTTTTTTTAAATCAGATATTTTATTTAATAGTATCACAAAGTTCATTAATACTTGTAGCACAATTTTTTGGTCCAGGAGAAGTCACCATATATAATCTGGCTGTTAAATATATGACTCTTGGATCAATGGTTTATTTAATGGTTTTGACGCCATTTTTATCAGCTTTTACTGAAGCATATACTCGGAAAGAATATGAATGGATTAGATCAACAATTAATAAAATAAATACTATATGGATTTTAACTTCTGTAAGCACCATAATTTTAATGTTACTTTACAGAATTTTCTTCAGGTTGTGGGTGGGAGAATCAATACAAGTCCCTTTCCCATTAATCCTTGGTCTGACAGCCTCTTCTATCATAGGGACTTTCTATAACAAGTATTCTTTATTTCTTAATGGAATAGGTAAAATACACTTGCAAACATATTTACTTGGATTGCAAGCATTTTTATTTATTCCTCTTTCATATCTTTTCTATAAATTAGATTTGCATCTGCTTTCCATTGTACTAGCTCAAATAATACTTCATTGTATTGCAGCATATCTTATGTATAATCAATATAAAAAAATAATTAGCCAAACAGCCACAGGTGTTTGGAATAAATAATTTTCTAAGGCTAGAAATTTAAGCTGCATTTTAAAAATAAGCTTGGGATGTATAGTTTGGGTTGATTATGAAAGATTTTCTATTAATTTCTTTGTTTTTAAATTCTTTGGATTACACTATCTTTTTACTCTTGGTGTTTATCTCTTATTGATTTTGTTATCAATAGAATTTTTAGAAACTTGTTGACGCAATTTATTTTAAGGATGCAGATAATCTAAATTTGGTTGGTGCAAATATTCAAAGAATATATGTCTAAAAATCAGGGATTATTCGAAAATTAAATTGATAATATACTTATGATCGTAATAAAAATTCAGGGAGGTCTGGGTAATCAATTATTTCAATATGCCACAGCACGTAGTTTGTCATTTGAATTAAATAAAAAATTACTTTTCGATTTATCCTTTTATGATGAAGAAAGATTTAAGAATGTTTTTAGATTAAATCAGTACAAAATAAAAATAGAACTCGCTGATGAACTTGAAATTAGAAGAATCAGAAATATGAAAGGTCCGAACAAATTATCGTTGGTCCTTCAAAAAATGAATATTAGTACTAAATATACAAAAAGAACCCACTGGTATCAGGATCATATAGATTCGTTTTATAATAAAAGACAGTATGTAAAACATCCGATATACCTGGAAGGATGGTTTGCTAATCCAGTATATTTTGAAAATATTCATTTAATTTTATTAAAAGAATTATATCCAAATAAATTATCAAATGAAACATTATTCTGGCAAGAAAAAATTGAGTCATCAAATTCTGTATCCTTACATGTCAGAAGAGGAGATTATCTTAAAAACAACTACTTCAATAATCTTCCTGCCTCATACTATAACAAAGCCATTGATTTTTTCAGAAAAAAGAAAATGGACCCTGAGTTTTATTTTTTTTCTGACGATATGGCTTTTGTGAAGAATGAATTTAAAGGAATTAATGGGGTACATTTCGTCGATGTTAACAATAAGAAAGATAATTATTATAGTACAATTAAAGATGTAGAGGATTTATATCTGATGTCCAGATGTAAGCATCAGGTAATAGCTAATAGCACATTTAGCTGGTGGGGAGCATGGTTAAATAAAAATCCGGAAAAAATAATAATTGCTCCAAAAATATGGTTCATAAATGAGCAGGCACAAAAAAGATATGACAATGGGGATTTAATATCTAAATCTTGGATAAAGTTATAGAATGAAAAAGACTAAAGAAATATTTGTAACTCAACCTTCCTTACCCCCTCTGGAAGAGTTTACTGAATATCTGAAACAGATTTGGGGAAGTAAGATACTTACGAATAATGGCCCTTTTCACAAGCAATTTGAAAATGAGCTTGCTGATTATCTCGGGGTAAAATATCTTTCTTTGTTTGCAAACGGAACTTTAGCTTTGGTTTCGGCACTACAGGCATTGAGAGTCACCGGAGAGGTGATCACAACTCCTTTCAGTTTTGTTGCAACAACCCATTCTCTGTGGTGGAATAACATAAAACCTGTATTTGTAGATATAGAACCCGACTATTTTACACTTGCCCCTGAAAAGATAGAAGCTGCAATAACACCACAAACAACCGCAATTCTCCCTGTACATGTTTATGGGAATCCCTGTAAGATTGATGAAATACAGAAAATTGCAGATACTTATGGTTTAAAAGTGATTTATGATGCAGCACATGCATTTGGTGTGAGGATAAACGGTAATTCTATATTAAACTTCGGAGATTTATCGATACTTAGTTTTCATGCCACGAAAGTATTTAACACTATAGAGGGTGGAGCAATAATATGCCATGATGAAAAAACAAAGAAGCAGATAGATCATCTGAAAAATTTTGGCTTTGCCGGAGAGACAACAGTAATCGCCCCCGGGATTAATGCCAAGATGAATGAGTTGCAGGCAGCTTATGGCCTGTTACAATTAAAATATATTGAGGAATACATTTCAAAGCGTAAAGAAATAGCTGAATTGTACAGAAGGGAATTGACAGGTGTGAAAGGAATAAGATTACTTCATGATATTAAAGGTGTTGATCATTCATACACTTATTTCCCTGTATTCATTGATGAAAAGCTTTATGACGAAAGCAGAGATGCTTTATATGAAAGGCTTAAAAAAAATAATATCTATGGAAGACGTTATTTTTATCCTCTGATAAGTCAGTTCCCAACTTACCGGGGCCTGCCTTCTGCCAAACCAGGTAACCTTTTGATAGCCAACAGCATTGCAGAGCAAGTGATTTGTTTGCCAATTTATCCGGATCTTGATAAAATGACAATAAAAAGAATTCTAAATATTTTAATTAACAAATAAAACTAATGAAAATCCTTGTTACAGGGCAATGTACACTGCATTGGGGTAGATTAGAAAATGGTAATATAGGGAATTACTATATTACTGAGACAACATTCAGAGAATTACACAGAGTTTTTCCTGATGCAGAGATTATCACTACTTTTCAAATGACAGAAGAGTTTTGTTCCAGAGAAAATATTAGTGTTGTACCTATGGAACTTTATTATAATTGGGATGAAAACGACCTTCCAAATGCAGTAAAAGAACTTGGTATAGCAGAATTGTACAGTGAAACTGGTAAAATATTCTGTACAACACCTTATATTGAATTGATTTTATCAAGTGATTTAGTAATAGATTTTAGTGGTGAAATGTGGGGGTATCATGCTGATTTGGTTGGGGAAAATAGATTTTTAGTGGGTCTTATTAAAGATAGAATTCCACAATTACTAGGAAAACCTACAGTAATGTTAGCTGGCACACAGGGAAGATTTCCCGATCCTTATATTAAAAAATTTGCCAAGATAGTATTCGAGGGATTTAATCTTGTTGCCAATCGTGAAGCAGAAACAGAAAAAATATTAATTGAAGATGGTTTCAATATTTCAAATGTCAGAAATTATGCATGTCCGGCATTTCTTTTTGAACCTCAAAAAGAGGTAAAAATGAAAAATATCTATCAAAAGGAGGGACTTAATAGGATTAAAGGGAAAGTTGGGTTTATTATATGTGGCTTTAATATGTTAACTGAACCCTATGATAAATGGCCTCGGGAAAATGAAGAATATATTCAGTTTGCTGAAGTTATTGAGCATCTGGTAAAAAAACTAAAACAAACAGTTTTTCTTCTATCACATTCTAATGGATTCTCTCTGCCCCCTAATTTTAAATTAACAACAGGTAGAGATTTTCCAATTTTAAAACAATTACGCGATGTAGTTATCCAGCGGGGCAATGTTGATAAAGACTTTGTCAAACTGATAGAAGGGCCTTATAATCCATGGGAGACAAAGGCTATTATCGGTAATTTTGATATGGTAATTTCCGGGCGATTGCATGCTGCAGTTGCCGCAATCTCACAATCTGTTCCAACTGTTGTCTTAATGCATGGACAAGGACAAAAATCTCATAAGACAATAGGGTTTTTCGATATAGCAGGAATTCCGGAATGCGTTGCATATCCTAAGAGTTCAGATGAAATGATTGGGAAAATTGATTATTGTTGGGAAAACAGAGAAAAAATAAGATATCATCTTAGCAATAGAATTCCGGAGGTAAAACAACTTGCCTGTGATAGTTTTGATGCAATAAAGAATATTCTGGTTAGGACAAATGGAAAATAATATTTTAGATAGAGGAATAAATAGTTGTACAGGTTGTGGAGCTTGTGCTATTGCTTGTCCGGTTTCTGCAATTACTATTGGGTTTTCTTCCGAAGGGTTCTTAATTCCGGAAGTAAATGATCATTTATGTACTAATTGTGGTATCTGTAAGGATGTTTGTTATCAGTATTATGATGGTTCCTCAATAAAGTCATGTTCAGATTTTAAAGGCAAAACAATTATAGCTGTGTTGAATAATTATCTGGAACAAATGAGTGAAGTATCGACTGCAGGTGTTGCTACGCAATTGGCCAGATATTATTATAAAGAAAACTATAATGTCTGTGGTGTAATACTAACATCTGATAATGAAACATGTGAACATATTGTTGTAAAAAATATTGAAGATATTAATAAAATAAAAGGGTCTAAATATCTTCAAAGCAATACTGTTAAAGCTTTTCAGGAGCTAATAGATTCAGATAAAAAATCAATAGTATTTGGTCTTCCATGTCAAATATACGGATTAAAACAACTAATAAAACAGAAAAATTTGGAAGATAAATTCATTCTTGTTGATTTTTTTTGCGCTGGAATACCTACAATTAATCTTTGGCGAAAATATATAGATTTTATTATCAGAATAATGGGTCTATCAGATGTATGCAATGTTAATTTCAGAAGTAAAGCGCAAGGATGGCATAAATTTTCAATAGAATTAACAGATAGAAATGGCAAAAAATACAGGCAAAATATTTTCAACGATATGTTCTTTTCGTTTTATCTGAAAAGAACATGCCTTAATGAAGCTTGTTATAATTGCATGTTTAGAAATGGTATAGCTTTTTCTGATATCAGGTTGGGAGATTTTTGGGGTGAAAAATACAGGATATTTGATGATGGAGTTGAACTGGTAGTTTTGGTTACTAAAAAAGGAGAAGAATCATGGGATAATGTTAATTCATCATTTAGATTTGAATATGTTCAAACAGAAGATATTTTAAAATCTCAAAAAAAACTTAATATTCCTATCCCAGAAGAATATGAAGATTTATTGAGGACCCTTGCCTCCGGAGAAAAGCTGGAAGTAATTAATTCACAGTTCAAAATTAACCTTAAAGGTTATAAATAGAAACATATTGGATATATGAAAATTGGAATAATGCAACCATATTTTTTCCCATATCTTGGATATTTCAGCCTAATTAAGAATACAGATAGGTTTATTTTATTCGACACTGTTCAGTTTATAAGGCATAGTTGGATTGAAAGGAACAGGATAATAAATCCTAATGGAGACTGGCAATATATAAAAGTACCATTAATAAAATTCTCACAAAACACGAAAATCAAGGATATTCAAATAAATAACAAAATTGAATGGAAAGATAAAATCCTTGCTCAATTACAGCATTATAAGAAGAAAGCTCCAAATTATAAGATAGTAATTGGATTATTGAAAGAAATATTTTCAGCTGATTATTTTGATATTGTAAGTTTGGACCTAAATTCGTTAATGAAAATCATTGATTATTTAGGTATTGACACAAGCATTGAAGTCTTTTCTTCAATGGGATTAAAAATTGAAGAGGCTAATGCCCCCGATGAATGGGCATTGAATATTTGTAAAGCCTTAGAAAATGTGGTTGAATATTGGAATCCTCCTGGTGGAGCTGCTTTTTTTGACAGAGCTAAATATAAAAATGCAGGCATTGATTTAAAATTTCATTCAATAAGACTTAATGAATATTTTCAGGGCCAGAGTAGTTTTATTCCGGGTCTTTCGATAATTGATGTAATGATGTATAATAGTGTCAATGACATAAATGAAATGCTTGATAATTATGAATTTGTTTAACTATACGATTAATCATGCAAAAAATGAAGATATAGAAAAACACTTGCTTCAATGTTCAAAATTGTTTTCTCCTGCGTTGGATACTTACGTCAGCATACCTGATTATTCAAAAAAAATCAGAGAAAATGCTGTTACTGTTGAAGCATGGCACTCTGATGAGCTGATAGGATTAGTCGCATGTTATTTAAACAATGATAGGACACATGAAGGGTATATAACTAATGTTAGTGTAATACATGATTATCAGGGAAAAGGGGTTGCGAAAAAATTAATTAAGAATACAATTGAAGAAGCATTAAATAAAAAATTTAAAACATTAAATCTTGAAGTTGAAGTAAATAATAAATGGGCCATTGGATTATACAGGCGATCTGGCTTTGTACTAAATGGCAGACTAGGCAGTAAGTACCTTATGATAAATAGATTACTCGAGAAAAAAGATGTTTTTATTTCAATATGTTGTGTAACCTATAACCATGTTAAATATATTCGGGATACTATTGAAAGCTTCTTAATGCAAAAAACTGATTTTCCAATTGAAATACTAATTCATGATGATGCTTCAACAGATGGTACAGCAGAGATAATAAAAGAATATGAAGAAAAACACCCCGATATTATCAAACCCATTTTACAAGAAGAAAATCAATATTCAAAAGGAGAAACTATATCAACTACTTATCAATTTCCACGTGCGCTAGGTAAGTATATAGCTCTGTGTGAGGGTGATGATTACTGGACAGATCCGTTTAAACTGCAGAAACAGGTAGATTTTCTTGAAATGAATCCAGATTATTCTCTCTGTTTTCATGATGTTCTTGTTAAGTGGGAGAAGAACAAATATCCTGCATATTCTTTTTGTAAAGGCTTAACTAAATCAGTTTTTCAAACAGAAGATATAATTAAAGAGTATTTTATCCATACATCAAGTATGGTTTTTTACAAGGATAAATTATTGCCGATTCCTGAGTGGTTTTGCAACATCTATAATGGAGATTATGGATTACAGTTATTATTAGCCAATAAAGGGGAAATAGGGTATATTCCGTGTTTAATGAGTGTATATAGAAGAAGTTCAAATAGTTTATCCGGGAATTATTCTGTAACAAGGAATAACCTTAATTTAATTAGATTATTAAAACATTATAATAAGCATACCAATTTTAAATACACCAAATTAATTCGGGAACGAATTAGTATTCTAATAAAAGGTATCATAATTCAATTTATGAAAAAAATTTCTTTTAAGTGAAAATCAATATTTCTCAATCTAGCTTAAATAAATTATTTATTCTTCTCTTATTATATCCAAGTTATGCAGTTGGAGGTATATATTTCTTTTATATGGATGTGGTTTTAAAATCTGTATACTTTGGCTTACTCATACTTATTGCTATTTACTTAAAGAGATTTTTTAAATTTGATTTTTTAATTGTAATCTCTGCAATAGGTTTAATTTTTCTGTTTCAATTGTTGAAATTCGGGAAGGGGACATTATATAATTTTTTAGGACTTATTGTGGTCTTTGGAACACCATACTTACTTTTGCGATTATTTAAATTTAAGTTAATTGAGTATTTTATAATACTGGTTAAAATATTTGCAATAATTAGTCTGATTTTTTGGGTGCTAGTTAATTTATCGGACAGTTTTTACCAGCAGTCTCTATATTGGCCGGAATTATTTAAAACTGATAAATGGATAAATGAAAGTTATATACTTTTTTCCACACGTGACAGTAGAACAGTTTTTAATTTAATAAGGAATAATGGTGGTTTCTGGGAGCCAGGGGCATATGCAACTACTCTAATAATAACATTGATATTTAACGTATTGAGGGGAAAAAACTTAAAATCCAGAACGAACATCATTTTAATATTGGCGGTTATTACAACTTTTAGTACATCAGGGTGGATAGGATTATTCTTGATCTATCTTATGCACTTTAATTTAAAATATCCGAATAGTATAGCAGGCCTGAAAAATTTAAAGATTCAAAGGATATTTTCTCTCATAGCAATTTTAATTATGATAATAAGTTTTGATTTTTTAGGAGAAAAAGCCTTTGAACAATTTACCAGTGCAAAGGAAGCAGAGCTTTCACAGCCTACTTCCGGAAGGTTCCTTGGGGCAAGAAAATCTATAAAAGGGATAATAAATGATCCACTTTTTGGTAAATATATTGTTCAAGAACGCGAAAATCCGGAGCAATTATTAAGGCAAGAGGATTTGGGTATGTATGGATTTTTTTATCTCATACAAAGGATAGGAATAATAGGTTTTTGTGCATTTATATTATTTATTTATAAAGGGTTTGATGTATTATTTCATTATTATAATTTTCACATTAAGTCAAAAAGATCATCCTTTATAATGATCCTTATATGGTTGGTAATAATGTTTGCTCAAAATTTATATTGGATACCTGTGTCTTTATTCGTCTTTTGGATTGGAATAGATGCGAGTCTAAAAGTTTATTTCATGAAGAATAATTATATGTACAGAATAACACGAAGGATAAAACAAAAATATCGAATTGCATCTGCTTGAGAAAAATATTCTATTATATCATTTTCTGCACTATTTTTTGATCTTAACAAATTATGAAAACGATACTCTTAATTACGGGTAGAATTTTACCGTTGTCAGCACAGGGTATCAGGTATAATAATTTAATCAAATATCTTAAAAATGGAAATAGGATTATTCATTTAACTTTTGACAAATCTTTATTTTCTCTATCAGATATAGATAATTATGAAATCAAAGATCAATTTTTAATAGATTTTAAAAGGAGATTAATAAGGTTTTTATTCAAGTACATTAACCTAATATTCCCGGATGAGTACAGATATTTAAAGAATAATTATTTACATGCATTAAAAACAATTTCATTAAAATATGAGATAGATACTATAATTATAGGGATGACTCCTTTCAGTTTTATGGAGCTGGCTCAAAAAATTAAAATTTATTATAAAAGCTTTAAAATAATAGGAGATTTATCAGATCCCTTTTCTTTTAATGCTCAAATAATTAATAAAAACCAGAAAATTAAAAATAAAAGACAATCTTATGAATTGAAATATTTGCCTTTTTTTGACATAATAATTGTACTAAACAGAAAAATTCAAAAATATTATTCTGAATTATTATCTGGTTATGGGACAATAATTAGCGTTGTTGAACAAGGCGTTAATGAGGGTTTTATTAATGTCAATAAAACTAAGGAAACAAAAAAAATATTTAAGAACTTTATTTATGCAGGAGGGTTCTACAAAGGATTCAGAGAACCATTTCAATTATATAGAGCTGTTGAAAGTATAGATACAATAGTACTTCATGTTTATGGTGCTATTAAAAAGCAATATCGGGGGAATAACCTTCGTAACATTATATATCATGGTTATATTTCCCAGGAAGAATTAATTACCAGATTTAAGGATTCTGATGTGATTGTATTAATCGATAATGCATATGGCATTCAAGTTCCGGGGAAAATTATTGAATGCATAACTATTGGGAAGCCCATACTCTTTATCTATGAAAACGAAAAGTCTCCCAGCCTGGATTACATAAAAAAAGCGGGTAATGTGTTTCTTTGTAAAAATTCAACAAATGATATTGTTAAGTCTCTTGGATTGTTATTAAATAGTGGTTCCAATATAGTTGATACATTTGATCCAACTCCTTTTCTATGGGAATCTTTAGCAAAAGATTACTCCTCCTTAATAAATAGTTAAATTTATGGATTTTCTCATTAGCTCAAAACATAGTAATGTGCCAATAGACAAGGATTACTTAAATTATACTAATAAATATTATAAAGTTAGTATAAAGAACCATTTTGTCTTTGAGTTAGAATTGTATGATAAAAGCACGCTCATTTTTCTCGGCGATTGTATTAATCCGGAAGTGGTTAAAAATCATAGCAGTTTTTCCCCACTACTTTTAAAACAGATAAAAGGCGTTTTTACATTGATTGAAATTAAGGATGAAATAATTAGAATTTATTCCAGTTATTTTGGATTGCTTCCTGTTTATTATACTGAGGATTTTTCTTTTATTGCCAACAACCCTTTTACAATTGCTAAATCAAAAGGTGCAGGTAATAAATTAAATGATCGATTTGTATTGGAATCATTATTGTTTAATTATCCATTTAGTAACCAAAGTTGCTGTAAAGATATATTCAGACTTGGGGCATTTGAATATATTGAGTTGAACAAAGAGGACGGGAAAATCTACGAAACAGAAAATATCACTTCCTGGTTTAATAAATCTTCAGGAGATGGGAAGAAAGAATTGGAGAATTTAGCAGAACTGTTTATTCAGGAATCTAAGCATTATTTTGGAGATTCACATAATGCAATAACTTTTACAAGTGGATTCGATGGCAGAACGATTGTAGCAAGCGGGATATATCATGGGTTTAATTTTGAAACATTTTCGATGGGACGGCAAGAGAATGATGATATTCAAAACCCTTTAGAAATATCACAGAAGATGAATATTCCATATCACTATTATGATCTGGGAGGGAGTGAATTTATTAATTCATATTTTCAGCTCTCAAAAAGAATGAGCAAACTTACAGGGGGGTTTAACGGTTTTCTTTATCCCCACTTTCTGTATTGTGCAGAAAATGAGAGCCGGAGTAATAAATATTTATTAACAGGCTATTGTGGAAGTGAATTATTCAGAGCACTTCATGTACAAGGTGCAGCAGTTTCTCCTGACTTGATCAATATTTTTATTGAAAAAGATGATATAAAATTAAGAATCAGATTGAGAGAATCTTATAAATTGTCCTTTATTAATTTCGCAGAATTTGAACGTAGTTTTGAAGAATTGTTTGAAGAAATAATATCGTTTCGTAAGAATTCAAAACATTTTCAAAATATCAATCATTTTTTCTATTATTATGTTTTTGAAGAGGTTTTTAGGAAAGTATTTGGAGCATGGTTGACAGCTCAATTTGAAAACATAATTGTAAGGGTACCATTTATTGATTTTTCTTTTGTAAGTGAACTTTTGACAACCAATTTGGCTGGCTGTAATAATGATTTTTTTACCCATAATCCTTTCAAAAGAATTAAAGGGCAATTACTATATTCTGAAATATTAAGGAAGACAAATAAGACTTTGTACAGATATAAGACTGGGAAAGGATACAGACCTTCAGATTTATCATCTCTTAAGGGTAATATAATGATATTAAGGCCATATTTGGAAAAAAGAATTAAACGTAATATTGTAAAGCCTTATCTTGATAACCTCGGCCTTGTTTCCGGTTATCAAAAGAACAAAAAAGAAATTGAACGTTTATTCCATAATCTTGATTATTTCCATAAGATTAGTTTGTTGGATATTAGTAATAAAATGGATCCTTATATATCAGAGAGTACCAGGGATATGATATTCTTAACCGCATCAATCGCATCAATTATTGACAGATGAACAAAATTATAATATTAACAGATTATAAAGGACGTTTCGGATCAAAGCACTTTGACAGACCCTACCGCAGTGGATTTAATTTGAATCTTTTAAATAATTTATTTGAGTTAAATGGTTTCGATGTAGAATATATTCCTTTTTGTACAGAATTGCCAAATTTAAATAAAATTAATCCAATACTTTATACTTCATCCGAAGATGATGGATATTCTTATAAGTCATATATTGAGGATATTATTTATGGTTTAGAATCGGCTGGTTATAATGTAATACCTTCATATAAATATCTCAGGGCTAATAATAATAAAGTATACATGGAAATTTTACGGAATACACAATCCATTTATAAATTTAGAAATATAAAATCCTTTACATTTGGTACTCTTGAAGATTTTTTAAATTCTGATATTAAGCATTCACTCAATTATCCTATAGTAATAAAAAAAGCTGAAGGGGCCAGTGGATCGGGTGTTTATAAAGCAAATTCAGAAAGAGAACTGTTAACAATAATTAAAAAAATCTCACGAACTAAAAACCGAAAATACGAATTTCACGATTATATAAGGAAAATAATTCACAAAGGTTATGTGAAAGATTCGCTCTATCGTAAAAAATATATCCTGCAAGAATTTATCCCAGATCTTAAAAATGACTGGAAGGTTTATATTTTTGGGCGAAAATACTATGTATTTTTTCGCCCTGTTTTTAAACATAGAGGATTCAGAGCAAGTGGAGGTGGTTATGATAATTATTTTTTTGGATTGAAAGCACAAATTCCAGAAGGGTTGCTGGATTTCGCGTCTGATTTTTTTAATTGCTTTAATACACCGCATATATCTTTAGATATAGCTTTTGATGGTGCTCAATTTTATATTTTGGAGTTTCAATTTATTTATTTTGGAACCGCAGGCATATTATATTCTGATGGGTATTATTTTAAGGAGGAGAATGATTGGACTTACGTAAAAAGAAAATATAAGGTTGAAGAGGTGTATGTTGATAGCGTTCTGAAATTTTTGAACAAATAAAATGAGAGTGTTATTTGTATCAAGTGGGAAGAATGGAAATGTAGGTTGTGTTGTGAAAAATCAGGGTGAATCTCTGAGAGGCGGAGGAATCAATGTAGATTATTTTCTTATCAAACCGGGATTTTGGGGTTATCTGATTGCAATTCACAAACTAAGAATTAAATATAACCTCGGGCAATTTGATCTGGTTCATGCTCATTATAGTTTGTGTGGATTTGTAGCCGGGCTGGCGGGGTGTAAGCCACTGGTGGTTTCTCTGATGGGTTCTGACATTTACACCTCAGGATTTTTACGAATGGTTATCAGGATTTTTATCAGGCACAAATGGACTGAGACAATTGTGAAAACCAGGCAAATGAAAGAACTTATTGCAATTGATAGTATTCATATAATCCCAAATGGTGTTGATATTGAAAGGTTCAGACCGATACCCAAAGAAATCGCCAGACAACACATCGGATATAAAGAAAATAAGAGGCTTATAGTATTTATTGCAGTTAAAAACCGTAAGGAAAAGAATTTAGACTTAGCTATGGACACAATAAAACATCTTAATGATAATAGTGTTGATTTTAAACACATTCATGATGTTCCTAATCAAGAGATTCCATACTATCTTAATGCAGCTGATGTCCTGCTATTGCCTTCCACACGAGAAGGCAGTGTAAATGTTATTAAAGAAGCAATGGCTTGTAACTGCCCTGTTGTTTCGACTGATGTCGGAGATGTCAGGTGGGTAACAGGTGATACAGATGGATGTTTTATTACTTCGTTTGAACCTGAAGATGTAGCTCAAAAAATAAAAGCAGCGTTGGATTTTGGGAAGAAAACTGAGGGAAGAAAGAAAATATTTGATTTAGGGTTGGATTCTGACAACATTGTGCGAAAGTTAATTGTATTATATGAAAAACTTATCGTTAACAATAAAATAATCTGATAGTGGAAATTTTGTTGAATGATTCCATTCCTATAACAGCCTGGAAAGATTTTCTATTAAGGAATAAACACTCCACTCCTTTTCAGTCATATGAATTTTATTGTTTTGTTAATTCAGTAAGGAATCTGTCTGCACATGCAATTGCTGTTATCGATTCAGATTTAATAAATGCTTTGGCAGTTGTAACTCTGCAGAGAGAATGTGGATTAAAAGGGTTTTTCTCACGTAGGGCAATAATATATGGCGGTCCGTTAATAAATGATAATTTGGCATTGGATATATTACTTAAAAACATTAACCGGTTAACAAAAAGAAGAGCTATTTACACTGAAATCAGAAATTTTTCTGATTACAAAAAATATAATAATATTTTTGACTATGGTGGTTATAAAATAATTCCGTATTTGAATTTCCGGATTTCTACATCAGATTATGGACGTTTGATCAAATCAATAAGTGCTTCAAGGTTAAGGCAGATAAAAAAGGCAAAAAAACAAAATGTAAGGTGGAAAGTAGCAGATAGTATTAATGAGGTAAAGGCTTTTTACAATATTTTGGTGAATCTGTATGAAAGAAAAATCAGAAAACCTCTGTTCCCCCTTGAATTTTTTGAAAATTTCTTTAAATCAGACCTGGGTAAGTATCTGGTAGTAATATATGAAGATAATATTATTGGAGGTATAATGTGTCCAATTCTTGAAAACAGATCTATATATGAGTTTTATATTTGTGGTCTGGACAGCGAATATAAAGAACAATATCCGAGTGTTATGGCTACATGGGCAGCAATTGAATATGCAAATCAGAATAATATAGCGCTTTTTGATTTCATGGGTGCCGGTAAACCTGACGAGGCTTATGGAGTAAGAGAATTTAAAGCGCGTTTTGGCGGTGAGCAGGTGGAATATGGAAGGTTCTTAAAAATCAACAACCATATACTTTATAATATCGGTAAGATTGCTCTTAAATGTTGGAAATTATTTAAAAGTTGAAAATTCTTATTGATATAGGGCATCCTGCCCACGTGCATCTTTTTAAAAATTTTGCAAAAGAAGTACTATTACATGATCACGAGGTGTTTTTTACTTGTCGTGAAAAAGAATTTGAGAAGTATCTGCTTACATCATACGGATTTTCTTTTAAATCTTTCGGTAAAAAATATTCATCAATCCCTGGTAAATTACTTGGGATGATAAAATTTGATGTAAAAGAGTTTATATCTGGTTTAAGATTCAGTCCGGATATCTTTTTAAGCCATGGTTCAATATATGCTGCTCATGCTTCTTTTCTTCTTGGGAAACCTCATATCTCACTTGAGGACTCAGGAAATATGGAACAGATAAGATTATACAAACCGTTTACAAACGTTATAATTACTCCGGATGTATTAAAAGAGAATTTAGGCGATAAACAGATAAGATATAGATCATATCATGAGTTGGCTTATTTACATCCTAATTACTTTAAACCGAATGATTCAGTATATGATTATCTTAAATTATCAAAAAATGAAAAGTACTGTATAGTTAGGTTTGTATCATGGAATGCAACTCATGATGAAGGTCAAAAAGGATTTTCTGACAATGAAAAAAATCAACTTATTGATTACTTAAGTGATAAAATGAAGGTATATATTTCATCAGAATCAGATTTGCCGATTGAGTTTAGGAAATATCAAATTTATATACCTCCAGAAAAAATTCATGATGCTCTTTACTTTGCTTCCCTTGTAATAAGTGAAGGTGCTACAATAGCTTCAGAGGCGGGGCTTCTGGGGACAACCTCATTTTATGTTAATTCTATCAGAAGATCATATTGTCAGGATCAGGAGAGATTTAATCTTGTTTATAATTTTCAAAATAGTTATTCTGCACTTATGAAGATTAAAGAAATTATAATTGACAAAAAAAAATTATCCAAACAGTCTGAAGCAAGGCATTCATTAATATCATCTAAAATTGATACGACGGCATTTTTAGTGTGGTTTGTTGAAAACTGGCCTGAGAGTTATAGGATTATGAAAGCCAACCCGGAATATCAAGAGAGGTTCAGATGATAATTTTACGGTCTTTAGTTATTGATGTTCAGTTATTGTTAAACAGTATTCGGACTTAACCGATTACCGTATACCGAGTTCCTGTTTGAATGTTAACAAAAGCTTACCGAAGCATATTCTGGACCGGATACCTTGCGGTTTTGGTAACTACATTTATCCCGATAGCCGGAAGTTTAAATGAGATCAATATTGGTCCGGAATCTTTTCAGATTCGTCTCGATCACCTGCTTCATATTGCAGTCTATTTTTTTATTTGTATGTATTTCCTGGCAGGAACTAAGATGAAGATTTATCTGTTTGATAATAGTCCATTTAAAAAATTCATCTTTCTGATAATATTCCTGGCGATTATAACAGAAATGGTTCAGTTATGGGTGCCGGATAGGGCTTTTAATATATTTGATTTGTTGTCTAATGTTACCGGCGTGATTGCGGGAATGGGTGTGATACGAGGGGCTCAGAGCAAAGGGTACAGAGTAC